>JAIBDK010000292.1 GCA_024679435.1 Gammaproteobacteria bacterium
CGTTTGGAAGAAACTTCAGTGGAAGAAGTTTATGGTGGTGTTTACGGTGTCGATCTTGGTTTGCGATCAATGGTTCGTTATTTTACTCAGAAACCCGACATAGAAATTCGTGAAGTCTATCAGTATGCCGCAGCAACCCATCAACTGGGCCTTAAGTTGCTCGGGTTGAAAAAAACAGCTGGTATCATTCATGATGAGCTGGAGGCAATAGGATCTCGGTTTGATGTTGATTTCAAATCAGATGATGATTCCAGAGACCTTGAAATCCAGTCCGCTCTGGCGGATCTTTATAGTCGCACTATCAGTTTTCTCACGCCAAGAATTATTGTGCAAGGAGCATCCAACAGGCTTCAGGATCCGGACACTGTAAGCAGGGTTCGGTCAGCGTTGTTTGCCGGAATTCGTTCTGCTTTTTTGTGGCATCAATGTGGAGGGAGAAGGTGGCATCTCCTGTTCAATCGTAACGCATACATAGCTGAAGCAAAAATTATTCTTAGCAATCACGGATAAGGTGTCTTTGCTTTGCTGGGGCAGTCCTGAGAACACAAATTACTGTTAGTTTAGTCTTTGCTTTTGCACTGAGAACCAATGATCCCTAATTGTGTCCAAAAAGTGAGAGCTAAAGCGTTTGTTCTCCGGGTTATTGAAAACGGTTTGATTACTCTCACTTTAAAGTTGAGAAGCACTGCTGTTTTTCAACGATTTAGCGGAGAAATTGATCAAATGTCCTCGCAAGACGGCTAGCGCTGTTTGCGATCGTCATTAGCTCCGCGGGCTTTGTTTTGCTAGGTTTTTTAGGGCTTTTATCAGCTCCCTTTCCACTATATGTTGTGGCATAATCGACCGCGCTAAAAATTGTGCTAAAAAACTGCGGCTTTTCAGTCGTATGGCTAAACTAACTCACCTGAATAAAACATTATGAACTTTCTTATCTCTGATGCCTGGGCTCAGGCAGATGGTGCAGGCGGTGGCTTGCTTGGACTTTTGCCGATGGTCCTGATCTTTGTCGTATTTTATTTTTTGCTTATACGTCCTCAGCAGAAAAAAGCGAAGGAGCACCGTGAAATGGTTGCGGCAGTAACCAAGGGTGATGAAGTTGTAACCAATGGCGGAGTACTTGGAAAGATTATTGACGTTGATGATAATTTTGCCAGCGTGGAAATCGCTTCCGGAATTATCGTCAGGGTGCAAAAAGCAGCGATTTCGCAGCTAATGCCCAAAGGTACGGTCAAGTCCTGAATGGTTATGGAAAAAGCGGGCTCGCTTAGCGGTATCGCCGGTTACCGGAATAGCCAGCATAGTATGTTGTCTGTCTGGATCTCGATATAGCTCGATATAGATTGAGACCTGTGAACCCGCTTTCGACTTTTAATTGAACACACAATAGTATTAAATTTCTAAATGTTAAATCAGACTGCCTGGTGGAAATACCTGCTTGTTGTAACAGTTGTAACACTTGGACTGTTTTATGCACTGCCGAATTTGTTCGGAAGTGATCCCGGAGTTCAGGTGCGAGGGGCACGTGGACTTTCTCTGGATTCCAGCGCGCTGGAAAAGGTAGAAGCGATCTTAAATTCAGAATCTATCCCGGTAAAGGCGATAAAGCAGGATTCCACTGGAATTAAGCTGCATTTTGATGATCCTCAGACCCAACTTCTTGCCAAGGATAAATTGGATTCGGCATTAGGTGATTCGTATTCTCTTGCACTCACCCTGCTTTCTGGTGCGCCTTCCTGGTTAACTGATTCCGGTGCCTTGCCGATGTATCTGGGGCTGGATTTGCGCGGTGGTGTGCATTTTCTTCTTCAGGTTGATATGGGAAATGCTATTGAAAGGAATCAGCTTCAGGTTCAGGATAATATTAAAAGCACTCTGCGGAATAACAAAATTCGATACCGAAGTGTGAATCGAAATTCTGCTGGTCAACTGGAAACCGTTATCCGGAATCCGGAGCAACGTCAATCTGCCCGAGATCTCCTTAAGAAAGAATTTCCTGATCTTGTTCTAACTGAAGATCAGGGGAATTCTGAGCTGTTGCTGGTTCAACTGTCAGACAGACAGATTGAGGAGATCAAGTTATCCGCTCTGGAACAAAACAGGATTGCTCTGAGAAACCGGGTCGATCAGTTGGGTGTGGCAGAGCCCATTGTTCAGCAACAGGGTGCGGATCGAATTGTGGTTCAGCTACCTGGTGTTCAGGATACCGCTAGAGCTAAAGAAATTCTCGGTCGTGCTGCAACGTTGGAAATGCATCTTGTCGATGAGAAAAATAATGCGACGGCAAATGATACCGGGCAGGCTCCTCCGGGATCAAAGCTGTATCGATTTCGTGACGGTCGGCGCATTCTCTTGAAGAAGCGGGTTGTTTACTCTGGCGATAATATCGTTGATGCTGCGGCGAGTCTGGATACCCAGACCGGGTCGCCTATTGTGTCCATTACACTGGATTCCGCAACTGCTTCTATTAATAGCAGAATTACCGGTGAAAATATTGGTAAACGACTTGCTGTTGTGTATCAGGAACTGCATTCAGAAAACAAGATTGATGATAACGGTAGTCTGGTTTTAGATGAAAATGGGAAGCCGGTGCGGGTAACAACCCAACTGGAAGAAGTCCTTACCGCGCCGGTAATTCGAAGTCAGCTTGGAAAACGTTATCAGATAGAAGGGATTTCTTCGGTTGATGAAGCTCGAGATCTAGCACTGATGTTAAGAGCAGGAGCCCTTGCGGCACCGGTTGAAATCATTGAAGAACGTACTGTAGGGCCTAGCCTTGGACAGGCCAATATTGATCAGGGGCTGACTTCTGTCGTCGCCGGTTTTGTTCTTGTACTTATCTTTATGCTTGTTTTTTATAGAATGTTTGGGGTGGCTGCAACGGTGGCGCTCACTCTAAATCTGGTGTTAATAGTTTCAGTATTGTCCATGTTGCAGGCGACACTAACCCTTCCCGGAGTGGCAGGTATTGTATTGACCGTCGGCATGGCAGTAGACGCTAATGTGCTGATATTTGAGCGCATACGGGAGGAGATTCGTAACGGTAATTCTCCCCAGGCCAGTATTCATCTCGGATATGATCGTGCATTGTCCACTATCGTGGATGCCAATATTACTACTTTGATTGCGGCCATCGTCCTTTTCAGTTTTGGTACAGGCCCCATCAAGGGATTTGCCGTTACCTTGAGTATTGGAATACTTACCTCGATGTTTACCGCGATTCTTGTAACCCGTATGATCATCAATGCGATTTTCGGTGGTAAAACAATTAAACAGCTTTCTATTTGACCTGTCATGCAACTTTTCAATAAACAGACACAAATCGATTTTCTGGGAAAACGCAGATTAGCACTTGTATTATCCTGTATTCTTATACTGATCAGTCTCGCAAGTTTTGTTACCCGGGGGTTATCTCTGGGTATCGATTTTACTGGCGGTACGCTGGTAGAAGTGGGTTATAGTGATGCGGTCGTAATAGAGGATGTGCGATCGGCGCTGGAATCCAGTGGCATCGAAGACGCGGTGGTCCAGCATTTTGGAACTTCAAAAGATGTGATGGTAAGATTGCCAGTCAGTACATCTGCAAATAAACCGAATTCAGCAGAGATTAGCAATACCGTAATGGAGGCTTTGCGAATTCCATATAAGGAAGTGTTAGTGGACTCGTCAGACGCGTCCAATCAGCAATGTACGTCTTCGGGGGCTCTCGAAAACTGTCAGGTTCAGATGCGTCGAGTTGAATTTGTTGGACCGCAGATCGGGGGAGAACTGGCAAATCAGGGCGGCCTGGCAATGCTTTATGCATTGCTGGGAATTTTGATTTATGTCACGTTCCGGTTCGAATGGCGCTTTGCAGTGGGTTCTGTTATTGCCCTTGTCCACGACGTCCTGTTGACTATAGGCGTGTTTTCACTTTTTCAGTTTGAG
>JAIBDK010000166.1 GCA_024679435.1 Gammaproteobacteria bacterium
CAACAGACTGATTCATGGAAAGAGCGCCGGATATTGATTCAACGGCTCCGGCAGAACCTGTCCCTCTGGCTATAAAAAGTGTTCCAGCCTTTCGCACAACATATCCCAGAACAGGCCACCCTGCAATTTCAGCCTTAGCTAGAAAAATCACCGAATAACGTGACCCGAGCACCGAAATATCCAGCCATGAAACGTGATTGCAAACAATCAGTGCACCGTTGGAAAATCCTGCTCCGGAATATTCGGTTTGGATACCCACAATCCATACGGCTGCCTGATGCCATTTTTTTATAAATTGCCGGTGAAATTTGCAACTCATTACAGACGACGCCAGGCCGGCAATCAACCCCCCCAGAACCAGGACCAACAAACCAAAAAGCTTCAGAACTCCAATAATTTTAATCATAGCGCCAATGCCGCTGCGTTCGACCGAGGGCGTTCAAAATGGGATATTGTAAAAACCCGAACTATGCTAATCAATCCTACAGTATGTATCTGGACAAATCCTGATCTTCGGCCAGATCACCCAGATAACGGTTAACGTACTCGACATCAACAGTGACCGTTTCGCCTGATTTATCCGCGGCCTCATAGGAAATAGTTTCCAGCAGTCTCTCCATCACCGTGTGAAGACGACGAGCGCCGATATTCTCAGTCTGCTCATTTACCTGCCACGCTACTTCCGCAATTCGCTGAATCCCGTCTTCAGCAAAACCAAGTTGCACACCTTCTGCACCCATTAAGGCGGTGTATTGCTCGGTCAATGAAGCATCGGGCTCAGTAAGAATTCGGCAGAAGTCATCACTGGAAAGTGCTCCCAGCTCAACCCGAATAGGCAATCGCCCCTGAAGCTCCGGAATCAGATCCGAGGGTTTGGCCAGCTGAAAAGCACCCGATGCAATAAACAGAATATGATCTGTTTTAACCATACCGTATTTAGTAGAGACGGTTGAACCTTCAACCAGAGGAAGCAAGTCACGTTGCACACCTTCGCGAGATACATCTGCGCCACTGTGGCCATCGGCTGATTTACCCACAATCTTGTCAATTTCATCAAGAAAAATGATACCGTTTTGCTCTACATTATGGAGCGCAGCTGTCTTTATTTCATCTTCATTAACCAGTCTTGATGCCTCTTCCTCGGTGAGCAACTTCAAAGCCTCGCTTACTTTTGTTTTTCGCGAGGTCTTCTTTTTATTGCCCATATTCTGGAACATGCCTTGCAGCTGATTGGTCATTTCCTCCATTCCCGGAGGCGCCATAATCTCGACGCCCATAGCAGGATTACTCACCTCAATCTCAATTTCCTTATCATCAAGTTTGCCCTCCCGCAACATTTTACGGAAGCGTTGACGGCCGACACTATCATCTCCGGCACTGTCACCCCGCGCCGGAGCGACGAGAATATCAAGCACTGCCTCTTCGGCAATGTCTTCGGCGCGGGACCTCACTTTTTCAACTTCCTGCTCCCGTGTCATTTTTAACGCCATATCCACCAAATCTCTTACTATGGAATCCACTTCCCGGCCGACATAACCCACTTCGGTAAACTTGGTGGCCTCCACCTTGATAAAAGGAGCGTTGGCAAGCTTTGCCAGACGTCGGGCAATCTCGGTTTTACCAACACCGGTAGGACCAATCATCAAAATATTCTTGGGAGTGATTTCTGATCGCAGCTGCTCCTCAACCTGCATCCGTCTCCAACGATTCCGGAGGGCAATAGCAACCGCCCGTTTAGCATCTTTTTGACCAATAATATGTTTATCCAGCTCTTCCACAATTTCTCTGGGTGTCATTTCAGTCATGACGCAAATCCGGTTTCACTATTTTCTGTAACGATCATTTTTTAAGGTTTGTGCAACCATTCTCAAGTTTTTTCACCCTGAATATCCAGAGTTTCTATAGTCAGATTATCATTAGTATAAATACAAATTTTGGCTGCAATACCGAGGCTTTTTTCAACAACATCCCTTGCTGAAAGATTCGAATTTTCCACCAATGCCAATGCGGCTGACTTGGCATAATCACCACCAGACCCAATCGCCATGACACCGAACTCCGGTTCAATAACATCTCCGTTGCCCGATATTATTAGTGAAGCCTCAGTATCAGCAACAGTGAGCAATGCTTCCAGACGTCGCAACATCCGATCAGTTCTCCAATCTTTGGCCAGCTCAACTGCAGAACGAACCAGTTGGCCCTGATGCTTTTCTAGCTTGGCTTCGAAACGCTCAAACAACGTAAACGCGTCCGCTGTCCCACCGGCAAAACCAGCCAACACCTGATCATGATAAAGACGCCTGACTTTTCTGGCGTTTCCCTTCATCATCGTGTTTCCCAGAGAAACCTGACCGTCTCCACCAATCACCACCTGATTCCCTTTACGAACCGATAAAATCGTCGTTCCCCTGAACTGCTGCATAGTGTTTTTCCTAAATATCTGGGAAGATAGTTATATGAAGATACCGAATTAAAAAGGTCTTCTCCAAAGAATTAGCAATGCGTCCATTCCCAAATAATTCAAGCACGCAACACCTGTCCTGACTGATTCAGTTAGACGCTACTTAACAAGCTTTAAATGTGCAACGCCAGCATCTCCAGTAGTTTTTTTACTTCCGGGCCGGAAGTCCGAATTTTTGCGGCTAGTAGGCTCTGGGGACGGCGCGACAGGCGGGGCTCCTTCCTCCTCCTGAAACACGATACCCTGACCATTTTCTCTGGCATAAATCGCCTGCACCGCATGCACCGGCACAGTGATCTCAAACGGCTTACCCGAAAATCGTGCTGTGCACATCAGATAGTCATTGCCCATCTCCAGATATTTTACCGATTGCGGATGAATATTCAGAACGATCCGGTTATCTTTCACATGCTCCCAGGGAACGACAACGTGATCAAGCTCAGTGGCCACAAGAACTTGAGGCGTGAAACCGTTATCCAGTGCCCATTCGTGTATCGCTCGAATCAAATAGGGTTTGGTGGACGCAGACTGTTCACCCGTTTCACCGCCATTTTCACTACTAGCTCCCATCCGAAAAATAATACCGATTAATTGCCGATCACCGGAGATCCATTTCCAGTTCGCTCAGGCTGGCATGGAAAGAGGGTCGACTGAACAGAGATTCTCCGTAAGCTATTAGCGGTGCGGCCTGATCTGGTAACTCGATGCCAAGATACGGCAACCTCCACAACAAGGGTCCAAGATAAGCATCAACAAGCGTGTAATCAGTGCCCAGAAAAAAGGGCTGCTCAGCAACGATTGGCGACAGCGACAACAAACCATCACGCAGACTTTTCTTTAACGCGGCAGATGGTTTTGGCGTCAGACTATCGCCAAATTCATAGATAGGAACTAACCAGTCCCGGGTTAATCTTGAAACAATTAATCTGGTTTTAGCCCGAGTGATGGGATCAACCGGCATCAGGGGCGGGTGAGGAAACCGCTCATCCAGATATTCAATAATTACCCACATATTATAGAGCGAGACATCGCGGTCAATCAAAGTAGGCGTCTCGCCGTAAGGGTTGTGTTCACCGACACGGGCGGGATCATCAGTTGCTGAGACAAATTCGACGCCGCAGTCGATATCCTTTTCCTGCAGCACAATTCGACAGCAATGACTAAACACATCCAGCTGCCCAGAAAGCAATGTCATTGCGGGGCGTCGATCACCAATTGGCATGTTAGCGTTCATAATAATACCAGGGCCGGCCTAGTGCACATCTCGCCAGTATTCTTTCTTCAGCAAATAAGCGAAAGATCCGAAAACACCAAGAAATAACAAAACCCAAATACCCCAACCAATTCTCACCATCCGGGCAGGTTCTCCCATGTAGTAGAGGAAATTAGTCAGGTCTCTCATCGCACCATCAAACTCTTCCAAAGTCATTGACCCTTCTCGGATAAGTTCAAAACCTGCGATCACCTGATGCTCATTTCCATCATGGTCGGTTTCAGTTTTGAACACCGCCTTTTGCACGCCTTGAAGATCTGCCAGTACATGCGGCATCGCGACGTTCGAGAAGGTTTTGTTATTCCAGCCACTTGCCGTACTGTCGTCAACGTAGAACGTGCGAAGGTAAGTGTACAACCACTCCGGGTCGCGCAGTTTTCCAATTAAAGACAGATCAGGAGGCGCAACTCCAAACCAGGCTTCACCATCTTCCCTGGACATTGTCGTCGTCATTGGGTCGCCGATCTTTCCGCCATTAAAAATCATCTGCTCAACAACCAGATCCTCAGGAATCTCTAGATCTGCCGCCATCCGGTTATAGCGCATAAACTGAGCACTATGGCATGACATGCAATAATTAACAAAAAGCCTGGCGCCATTTTGCAACGACACCTTGTCCTTCAAAGAGACTTCAACGTAATCGAGATCCCCGCCGCCAGCGGAAGTAAAACCCGCGGTCGGGATCATTCCCAGACAAATAATCAGTATTAGCTTTCTCATTATCCAATCCTCTCCGGCTCAGGTTTGGTTTTATCCATTTTGCTATAGAAAGGCATGAGCAGGAAAAATGCAAAGTAAATTGCCGTAAATATTTGCGCCGCTAACGTTTTACCTTCGGTTGGAGCCTGAGTACCTAGATAACCAAGCACGACAAAGGAAATTGCAAAGGCTGTCAGCCAGGCTTTGAACATCAGGCCTTTATAACGCATGGATCTAACTGGGCTTTTGTCCAGCCATGGCAACAAAAAAAACATTGCAATAGAAGCAAACATTGCTAACACGCCCCATACTTGTGTTCCGGCAAAACTGGGAATAGCTCGCAAAATGGCATAGTACGGCGTGAAATACCAAACTGGCGCAATATGCTCCGGTGTCTTAAGCGGATTAGCAGGTTCATAGTTCGGTTGCTCGAGGAAATAGCCCCCCATCTCTGGCATAAAAAACACGATAGCAAAGAACAAAGCGAGAAAGACAACAAGACCAACTAAATCCTTGACGGTGTAATAAGGGTGGAACGGAATACTGTCCTTTGGGGCGTCTTTACTCCATTTATTTCCCTTAGGCCCTTTCTTGATTTCCACTCCATCCGGATTATTTGAACCCACCTTGTGCAACGCGACGATATGCAGAAACACAAGACCAACCAGAATGAAAGGAATAAGATAATGGAAAGCATAAAAACGGTTCAAAGTGATATCTGAAATAACATAGTCACCCCGGATCCATTCCGACAACGCACCGCCAACTATTGGCAGGGTTTCAAACAGATTAACAATAACCTGAGCACCCCAATAAGACATTTGCCCCCAGGGCAGCAGATAGCCAAAAAAGGCGGTCGCCATCATTGCCAGGTAAATCACCATGCCGAAAATCCAGATCAATTCTCTGGGATTCCGATAGGAGCCATAAAGCAAACCACGGAACATGTGCAAGTAAATCACCACAAAAAACATCGACGCGCCAGTGGAATGCATGTATCGCACAAACCAGCCGCCCCAGACATCTCGCATAATGTACTCGACCGACGCAAAAGCCAGTTCTGCATCAGGCTTGTAGTTCATCGCCAGCAAAATACCGGTGACAATCTGCAGAATCAACACTACCAGGGCCAGACTGCCGAAGAAATACCAGAAATTAAAATTTTTCGGTGCGTAATATTCAGTAAAATGCTCCTTTACAACCTTGGTTGCCGGAAACCGCTCATCAATCCAGGTCATTAAACTCATCAGGCCACGCCTCCATCATCACCAATTATCAAGACA
>JAIBDK010000472.1 GCA_024679435.1 Gammaproteobacteria bacterium
CGATTGCATTCTCAAAAGCCGGTTGGCGATGCAGTGGCGATGGATAGTAAACGGCGCAAGGAATATTTTTTTCCTGAAGCGCGGACCTGATTGAATCTCTTTTAGATGAACGAATAGTGTAAACAGCCCATGCACTGCGGCTACCCTCAGGAATCTGAGGCGTTGCAACAACATCACCCAAACCTTCGTTATAGCGATCTGCAATTCGCTGGCGCTGCGCCATTTCCTGATCGAAAATTTTCAATTTACAAGATAAGATTGCCGCCTGGATTGTGTCCATGCGACCAGTCAGCCCAATTCTCACATTTTCATACTGGGTCACTCCTTTTCCATGAAACCGAATAGACTCAATTATATGGGCCGTTTCAGGGTTGTTAGTAAATACCGCCCCGCCGTCACCGTAACACCCAAGTGGCTTGGCGGGAAAAAAACTGGTTGCCGAAATATCGCCGATACTGCCCGCCTTGTTTCCCTTATAACTCGACCCAAAGCTTTGTGCGGCATCACACAATACAAAAAGGCCATGTTTTTTAGCAATAGGCAGAATAGCGTCATAGTCCGCAGGCAAACCAAACAAATCAACAGGAATAACACCCTTAAGATTCACTTTGCCCTCCGCCTTCACTTTTTCTATGGTCCTTTCAAACTCCACTGGATCCAGATTAAATGTCTGCTCATCGACATCAACAAAAACGGCCGTTGCACCGAGAAGCTGGATGACTTCCGCGGTGGCAACAAAGGTAAATGGTGGTGCAATTATTCCATCTCCAGGCCCCACATCGTGGGCCATTAGCGCCATAAGCAGGGCATCTGTGCCACTGGCAGCACTGATTACATGACCGGTTCCACAATAATCTGCCAACTCCTGTTCCAGAACAGCCACCTCCGGCCCCATGATAAATTGCTTATGTTCCAATACCTGATCGATTGACCGACGAATCTCGTCATCAACAAGTCTCATTTGTGCATCTAAATCTACAAACTTCATTTCAAGCTTTCCTGTCCACGTGAATATATAAAACCTAACAGTTCAGGGTCGAAAATACTACTACTGCCCGCGCTTCGATCTACATTATGGCCGACAAGATTTTGTTCTGCCGCTTCATTAAAATACATCACTGAAGCGGCGCCCAATACGGGCAAGCCTACCTGAACACCGGCAACATGACGCAACCTGTTATCAGCTTCTCCAAACAAGCCTGTCACCCTGGACACCCAGCTTTCTGAGTGAAGAGCAACAAACAAGTCAACATCATTCATAGCGTATCGAATCCCGACACCCAGCAGCTTTCCATATGCTTCCTTTCTGGTCCAGCATGCCAGCATAGCGCTGTTTCTTTGTTGATCGGGAATCTGGTGCCAGTTGGTCAGCTCGGCTTTTGTCAGGATACGTTTCGCCAACAGATCTGTTTCAATTCTGCGTGGCAATATTTCGAGATCTATCCCCAAATCTCTTCCCCATGAAAACGCGTACAGGGCAAACCCTGCCGAAACAGTATAATTGAACTCCAGTCTAGGCAGGCCGGCCTGGTCTTTAAGCGAGGGTTTTCCGCGTTCGCCATAAACAAAATCAAGCTCGTCCCGACTTATGCCGGAATAATATTCAAGCAACATTCTCAAACCAATACGACCCCCGGAGTAGAGCCTGCGTTTCCCTTTATCCAGAATTTTTGCGGCCCGAGAAAACTCTCTTTCGGTCAGTCCGTCACAAAACCCGTCAGTAAACGTAGTCGGCAGCTCTTCAAGGGGAATCAACCAAAGGTGGATCTGATTTTCTGCCAACAAATCAACCCGGCTTTGTCGCCGCCACTCAAGAGTACGTTCGC
>JAIBDK010000098.1 GCA_024679435.1 Gammaproteobacteria bacterium
AATGGCTGTTAAAGAATTAATGTGGCAATACCAAAATCAATGGGAGCACTTTTCTTCAACAAACGAAACACTTAAACAATCTTCCAATGTGGAATTTCGCAGAGATACCATTGCACAACTTGGAAAAAGCTCAATCCTGGAAAATTGTCTCTGGATCATACAGAGACACCATCGTGAACATGAGCCACCGACAGCCGGTTGAGCGGACGATTATTATCAATGTATCAAATCAACAGAAACACCAGAATACACAATAGAGAGGAAATGATATGACTAAAATCTTATTGGTGGAAGACAATGAGATGAACCGGGATATGTTATCGCGACGGCTGATAAAAAGAGAGTTTGAAGTCGTCATGGCGGTCGACGGACAAATGGGATTGAATATGGCTTCCAGTGAAAAGCCCGATTTAATCCTTCTGGATATGAGTTTGCCGGTGATGGATGGGTGGGATGTAGCACGTAATTTGAAGGCTGATGACACACTAAAAACGATACCCGTTATTGCACTGACCGCGCATGCAATGTCAGGGGACCGGGAAAAGGCCCTCGAAGCAGGTTGCGACGAATACGATACAAAACCAGTCGAATTCAAACGGCTTCTTCAAAAAATCAAAGACATGCTTGGGGAAGATTAAAAGTATCCATTTTAGTGTGCAACAGATTTTTTTAAATCCACAACCACAAACGGACACTTGAATCTAAACCTCACAATAGAATGAAACCCGAGCAACAGCAGTCTGAAGAAGGAGTGTTTCGTGAACGATTGTCCCAAATCCGTCATGACCTGAAAACTCCGATTGGGCACATCATGGGCTACAGCGAGATGATTGAGGAAGATATTGAGGACGAACTTCCCGAGGTTGTCCACGATTTGCGCAGTATCAGAAGCTCGGGAGAACGTTTGCTGGAACTAATTAACGATAATCTGGGAGTAGCAAAGCAAAGTCCTGACGACATCGACATTGATATTGCCAGTCAATTAATGCGTCAGCAACTGAATCATATTGCGGGCTATTGTGAGATGGTGCAAGAGGTTGCCGAAGAAACCGACCATAAGGAACTTACCCCCGACCTGGATCGAATTCAATCTGCATCCACAATCCTGCTGAAACTGATTGAACAAATTCTTACCGTAGACAGCCTGGGCGTTGTTCCTACCGATGTTGATTCTGGCACTGCTGCAGACTCCACGACCCCAATCGATTCTGAATCACACTTAGCCTCCAGCGCATACCTGGGCGAAGGCGGGGCATTGCTGGTAGTGGATGATGATCCTGTTAACCTGGACCTGCTACGCCGTCGACTGACAAGGCAGGGTTATGACGTCACCACCGTTGGCGGAGGCCAGGAAGCACTTGATTTATTGGAAAAACAAAGCTTTGACCTTGTGATTCTGGATATGATGATGCCGGGTATAAACGGAATGCAGGTGTTGCGACGCCTCAAATCAGACCCAAAACGTCAGGCGATACCCGTGATCATGATTTCAGCTCTTGATGACACTGATCGAGTGGTCGATTGTATATCCCTCGGTGCTGAAGATTATGTCTTCAAGCCATTTAATCCAGTGCTGCTGAAGGCCAGAGTGGGTGCGGCCCTGGAGAAGTACCGTCTTAGAGAACACCAGGCTAAAAAGCTGTCCGTGTTCATCTCTTCTCCGGGAGATGTAATACCGGAACGTCGTGTACTCAAACGGATTATCGAGCAACTCAACCTGGAGTTCTCCGGGCAATTGTTCCTGATTCCCGTGCTCTGGGAAGAAGAACCGTTGCTTGCTTCGGAAACATTTCAATCCCAGATTCATCCCCCGAGTGAAACCGATATCTATATCGGAATATTCTGGTCCCGGCTTGGCTCACCCCTACCCGAAGATATCACCAGAGAAGACGGCTCGCGTTATATGTCGGGCTCAGAATACGAATTTGAGGACGCGATCACCAGTTTTAAGAAAATTGGCAAGCCCGATTTATTAATGTATTTTAAAAATGCTGAAATTTCGGTGCCTCTTACCAGTAGAGAAGATGTATTAGACAGAATCGAACAAAAAGAACGACTTGAGCAGTTTATTCGTAACTGGTTCATGACAGAAGATGGAAACTCTTACACAGGCGCATTCCATGGCTTCAACGAGGTTGAGCAATTGGAGAATATGGTCCTTGGCCACCTTCGTAAATTACTAGAAAAATATGTTTAAACGAGCCGCAATTCAGACACTTGTTAGATTGGCTTCTGTCAACCTAAAACCCTGTCAATTTCCAGCATGCATTACTAAGAGTATATCCCATGGGATCGATTGACATACTCTGGGTGACCCTTTGTGCGGGGCTGGTATTTCTAATGCAGGCGGGATTTCTGTGCCTGGAAACCGGCTTTACCCGCTCGAAAAATAGCGTCAATGTCGCGGTCAAAAATCTTACTGACTTCTGTGTGTCCTCCATCATATTCTGGGCCATAGGATTTGGATTTATGTTTGGGGTCAGTTACGAGGGATGGATAGGTACATCATCGTTTTTTATTGATCACAGCAAGACTGACTGGAGCTATGCAACCTTTTTTATTTTCCAGCTCATGTTTTGTGGGGCCGCGGTGACCATCATTTCCGGTTCAGTGGCAGAACGCATGAAATTCAGTTCCTATATTATCTTGACTGTTCTGATTTCAGGGCTGGTATATCCCGTCGCAGGTCACTGGAGTTGGGCTACGCTGTTTGACGGTGACACCAATGGTTTTCTGGCTGACCGCGGCTTTTACGATTTCGCCGGTTCTACGGTAGTGCACAGCATAGGCGGGTGGGCTGCCCTAGCGGCGCTATTGATTATTGGTCCACGCCTTGGCCGTTTTACCGATTCACATTTACACAGCTCATTTATACCTTCGAGCATGCCTATTGCGGGCTTGGGCACTATTTTTCTTTTTATTGGCTGGCTGGGGTTCAACGGTGGCAGCACTCTAGCCTGGAACGACCAGGTTGGCTTAATACTGGTAAACACGTTGCTCTCCGGGACTGCGGGCGCAGTGTCTGCCGGTGTGCTTGGATTTGGGGTGTCTAACCGTTTAGATGCCGGCCAATTTATGAACGGGTGCCTGGGTGGGCTGGTTGCTGTGACTGCCGGGGTAAACCTTTATTCTTCACCATTGGCTGTGCTGGTGGGGTTTATAGGCGGAATGGTAGTGTTTTCGTTTGAAGAACTGCTTGAGTTTTTTCAGATCGATGATGCGGTAGGAGCCATTCCAGTCCATCTTGGCGCTGGGATATGGGGCACCCTGGCAGTCGGTTTATATGGAGACCTGGAACTGCTGGGTAGCGGTCTTGATAGAATCAGTCAAATCGGAGCGCAACTATTAGGTATTGGCACTTATGGACTATGGGGATTTGGAGTCACCTACCTGGTTCTAAACACGATAAACAAGGTGCACACATTGCGGGTAACTGCGGTGCATGAAAGAATGGGGCTAAACTTATCGGAGCACGGAATTAAATCCATAGAAACTCCACCAGAATTAACAGATGTAAAAGAGCGCACGATATGAGAGAAAAAAAATCAAACAACGCTCCGGATTCAAAAAACAGAGTCTGGAGTGGTTTAAAAGGAAGCTCTATTAGCTTCAAAATTCTTATTGTCACGCAAGTGGTAACCATTACGGTATTACTGGTCTCCGGAATTATCAGCTTCATCATGTCGCGGGATGCAATTGAAGAAAAAATTTTTGATCAGTTGACGTCAGTTCGAGAGCTCAAAGGACAGCAGATTGAAAGTTATGTTGAATCGATCAACCTGCAAATCATAACCCTGTCAGAGGACCCTACCATTCAGGATGCGATGTATCGGCTTGGCGCGGCATTTGACATGAGCGAGACTTCAAAAAAACAGGGCGATAATGACACGGCAATCGAATTGAACTTGCTTGACTATTATAGCGATGAATATTTCACAAGACTGCAACCAAACACATCCGACAATTTATCCAATACATCACCATCAGACTTCATTCCGACCGATCCAGCGGCTACCCATTTACAGCATGCGTTCATCAGCAATAATCCACACCCTACAGGAATGAAACACAAACTGGATTCGGCAGGTAACGACCTCTACAGCAGAATGCATGAAAAATTTCATCCTATTTTACGAAGTTATCTGGAAAAATTTGGATATTACGATATATTTCTGATCAACCATGAAACCGGGGAGATTGTATATTCTGTTTTCAAAGAGGTTGATTTCGCGACCTCACTTTTGACCGGGCCTTATAGCAAAACCAATTTCGCTCAGGCCTTTAAAAACGCCGCCAGTTCAAACGAAAAAGATTTTGTAAGTTTGGTAGACTTTGAGCCCTATTATCCTTCCTACAATGCCCCTGCCTCGTTTATTACCTCGCCCATATTTGACGGGAATCGGAAAATAGGCGTGTTGGCGTTCCAGATGCCCATTGAGCGTATAAATGACATCATGACCAGCAACCATGATTGGAAAAATGTCGGGTTAGGCGATAGTGGGGAGACTTACATCGTCGGCAGCGATTTCACTATGCGCAACCAATCACGATTTTTGTTTGAAGATGCGACAAGCTTCGTAAAAGCGATTCGTAATACTGAGGTATCTGAGCGGGTTATAGACCTGATCAAGAACTTTGGGACATCAATAGGCTTACTTCCAGTCGAGACCGAAGGAACCAAAGCTGCTCTTAGCGGAATAACAGATACCGGTGTCTTTTCAAACTATCGCGGGGTATCCGTATTTTCTTCCTACCGTCCGTTATCGATCGAAAATGTCACCTGGGTCATTATGAGTGAAATTGATCGATCTGAAGCTTTGGCCCCAATTGACAAACTAAAAGATCAGTTTCTGCTCACCGCTTCGATTTTAATCGCTATAGGCATTTACATTGCTTTTTTCTTTAGTCGCTCGATTACCGTCTCCTTAGTAGGATTGACAGCCCGCGCAGAACGACTCGCAGAAGGAGAACTCGATGAACCAGTGGTTGCGGATTCCGGGGATGAAATAGGTAAGCTAGCATCGAGTTTTGAGCGGATGCGACAATCAATACGAAAATTGGTTGATGACTTGCAAGGAGAAAAAGATGCCCTTGAAGGACGCGTAAAAGAACGTACTGAGGAGCTGGATGAGGCGTTTCACAGACAAGAGCAACAGACTCTTGAGTTAGAAAAAAAGAACTCCGAGATGCTTAAGGTTCAGGAAGAATTGCAACAGTCAGAAAAAGAGCAAACCGAAAGTAAAGAGCGTATTGACTCTATTTTGCAAGCAAGTCCAGATGGAATTTGCGTCATTAATGCTGAAGGAAATATCATAATGGTCAATAATTCCCTGCAAGATGTTTTCGGATACTCAGCAGAAGAAGTAATGGGTATGAATGTTAAAATGCTGATGCCAGATGACATGACGGACAAACATCACAACGCTCTGGAGCGAGTGGTTTGGGGACGCGAGACTAAAATAATAGGCAAAGGTGCAACCGAAGTTAAGGGTCGCACCAAGGCAGGAAAGATATTTCCAATGGAATTATCTGTTTCGCAAATCAATTCAGGTAATGAATCTATTTTTGTGGGTATTATTCGCAACATCACGGACAGGGTTAAAATGCAACAGGATATAGAGGAAAAAGCCGCATTTCAGGCCGCATTGCTTGACGCTGTGCCGAATCCGATCTTTGTTAAGGATTCTGAATTACGTTTTACCGCAATCAATCGAGCTTACGAAGAAGCTTTCGGCATACGGCGAGAAGATTACATTGGCTCATCAACATTAGAAGCTGATTATGTACCAGATGCGGTAAGGCAAGATTGGCAAACCAGTGACCAAAAATTAATTAATGAAGGCGGATTCAAGCGGGAAGAGGTAGTTGCCAGATTCGTTGACCAGCAAGATCATGACGTACTCTCAATGCGGCGCACTTTTGAATTAGAGGGTGGCGTTTCAGGAGGCATGCTAGGAATACTGATCGATATCTCCGACCGAAAGGAAATGGAACGAGAAATGGAGTCGGCTCGCGAACAAGCAGAGAGTGCAAGCAAAGCTAAAAGCGCTTTCCTCGCCAATATGAGTCACGAGTTACGCACGCCTATGAATGCAATTATCGGGTACGCAGAGATACTAAAAGAAGATGCTGAAGACGAAGAAAACGACGAAATAATTCCAGATTTGGATAAAATTGCAACCGCAGGAAGACACCTTCTGCAGTTGATTAATGACGTGCTTGATATTTCAAAAGTTGAATCTGGGCATATGGACATGTATCTGGAAGATTTTGATATTGCTGAAATGATCGAAGGTACAGCAGCAACCATCAACACCCTGGTGGAGAAAAACAATAACGTTCTTGAGATTAGTATAGAAGAAAACATTGGGCGCATGCATGCCGATGTAACCAAAGTTCGGCAGATGGTATTTAATCTCGTCTCTAACGCTGCCAAATTTACTTCAGATGGAAAAATAACAATCGAAGCCAATACGGCGAATCTGAATGGACGACCATTTATACGACTATCGGTCAAAGACACTGGAATCGGCATACCTGAAGATAAGCTTGATCATATATTTGAGGAGTTTTCCCAAGCCGACAGTTCCACCACTCGCAATTATGGTGGAACCGGTCTGGGACTCGCTTTGGTCCGAAAATTCTCTGAAATGATGGGCGGCACTGTGAGAGTTGAAAGCGAACCGGGAAAGGGATCGTCATTTATTCTGGAGATTCCTGTTCTGGTTGTTGATGACAACGGTACCAAAACTGCGCAAACGACCGAAAACAGCAATAATGATCACTCTCAAACAGCAAGTTTAGGCAAAATACTGGTTATTGACGACGACGCTAACGCTCGACAATTGTTAAAGCGAATTTTGGAGCAACAAGGATATAGTGTCATTACTGCTGAAGATGGTGAGCAGGGTCTTTCCCTTGCGAAGTCTGAAAAGCCTGCTGCTATCACTTGTGACATATTAATGCCGAATATTGATGGCTGGGAAGTTCTGCAACATCTCAAGGATGACCAAGACACACAATCAATCCCTGTGATAATGATTAGCATGCTGGATGATGGGAAACAAGGCGCTGCTTTGGGTGCAGTGGAACATCTACGCAAACCGGTCAACCGGGAACAGTTGCAAAGTGTTATTTCCAGATATGTCAAGGCTGCGGATACGGTGATGATAGTTGAAGATGATACGGCGACTCAGGAGGTTACATCGAAAGCGCTCAGTGCTATGGGAATCGAAACTATAATTGCCAACAATGGCAAGGAAGCGCTCGACATTCTAAACAGCCAATGGCCGGATCTGCTGTTACTTGATCTTATGATGCCGGTTATGGATGGGTTTGAATTTCTGAAACATTTCAGGAAATTTGAAAATGCAGATAAGCTGCCTGTAATTGTTGTAACCGCAAAGGATCTCACAGCTGAAGACCGTGAAACACTGCATAACAACGTGGCGGGAATAATTGAAAAAGAAGAAGACTATATTAAAGACCTGATTCGTAATGTTGGCATGGCAGTTGGGAATCCGGATGGAACACCGACAAACGAAGTAGATAGCTAACGCGACATTTTTTCAGGGTCATTACGCAGAAAAAACCGCTTCAGCACGTAACTTTTTAGACGAGTACAGATTGCTAATTATGGATATATCAAATGCCCTCAACAGCCTGAAAGAAGGCGTTGATGAATGGAACGAGTGGAGACGCAGGGACGGTACCGGAGAAGTGACGCTGACCGGAGTAGACCTGAGTGAAACAGACCTCGCGAGCGTAGATCTATCAGGCGTAAATGCCCCAGGGGCTGATTTATATAGATCCGACCTTTCCAGTGCTAACCTCAAAATGTCAAACTTCGAAGGCGCAGATTTTTCTAACGCCCGGCTTGAAGCTGCAGGTGGCTATAAAGTGAGCTTTAAAGG
>JAIBDK010000181.1 GCA_024679435.1 Gammaproteobacteria bacterium
GAAAAAACACGCTCCCTGTATTATATTTATTGATGAGATTGATGCGGTGGGTCGCCAGCGCGGTGCGGGTCTTGGTGGCGGGCATGACGAACGTGAACAAACTTTGAATCAGTTGCTTGTTGAAATGGATGGTTTTGATTCCGGTGAAGGTGTTATTGTCATTGCCGCAACCAACAGACCTGATGTGCTTGATCCTGCGCTTCTTAGGCCCGGACGATTTGATCGTCAGGTTGTTGTGCCTCTGCCGGATATCAGAGGAAGAGAAGCTATTTTGAAAGTGCATATGAAAAAGGTGCCTTTGGACAAGGATATTGACGCCAGCATCATTGCAAGGGGCACTCCCGGGTTTTCTGGAGCTGATCTCGCTAACCTGATCAACGAAGCCGCATTGTTCGCAGCCCGCCAAAAGAAAAAGCTTGTCAGTATGGATCTCTTTGAAAAAGCTAAAGACAAGGTGTTGATGGGGGCGGAAAGACGTTCTTTGGTGATGCCCGAAGAAGAGCGAAAAAATACGGCATACCATGAATCTGGTCATACCGTAGTTGCTAAGGTGTTGGCCGAACATTCTGATCCAGTTCACAAGGTAACCATCATTCCCAGGGGCCGTGCTCTGGGTGTGACCATGCAGTTACCTGAAGAGGACCGATTTAGCCACAACCGGGATTATTTGTTGGCTCGAATCGCTGTGCTTATGGGCGGAAGAATAGCTGAAGAAGTATTTATGGATCAGATGACCACCGGTGCATCAAACGATTTTGAGCAAGCCACGCAACTGGCTCAAAATATGGTGGCTCGTTGGGGTATGAGTGAGGCGTTGGGCCCCAGAGTATATGGTGATAATCAGAGCGAGGTTTTTCTTGGCCGTGAAATGTCGACCCAGCGCAATGTCAGTCCTGATACTGCAGAAAAGGTTGAAAACGAGATTACTCGCATCATCGAACAGGAATACGCGCGTGCCCGGTCTATCATTGAAGAAAATAGCGATAAAATCGAGGTAATGGCCCAGACTCTGCTGGAGTGGGAGACACTGGATTCTGATCAGGTGGATGAAATAATGAGCGGAAAGTCGCCGACCCCACCGGACTCAAAAGAAAAGAATTCCACTCCTAAAGGCGGTTCCAAGGCAGACACCGAAACCGGAGATGAAGTGGATGAACTTGATGAGTCTGATCTGGATATTCCCGATATGGATTCTCCTGATCCCGCATCTTGATCTTACTTTCTTTGCTTCTGTTCAACTCGGATCTGACAACGTCGAGCAAAGAGCTGGATAAACACCGGTGACCGGGTCGTTGTTTGGTACCGACGGTGTGCGCGGCCGGGTAGGTGTGGAGCCGATTACACCCGCTACCATCCTTAAGCTAGGATGGGCTGCGGGTAAGGTTTTTTTGCGGGCAGGTGCCGGCGATAACGTGCTGATTGGAAAAGACACCCGGGTGTCGGGTTATCTACTTGAATCGGCCTTAGAAGCCGGATTTTCTTCAGCCGGGGTGAATATTTCGCTCCTTGGCCCGATGCCTACACCGGGAATTGCATATCTTACCCGCACCGCCAGAGCCTGTGCCGGCGTGGTTATCAGTGCGTCTCATAATCCATATTATGACAACGGGGTAAAGATATTCTCTTCAGACGGCACTAAGCTTCAGGAAAAGCTCGTGCAGGAGATTGACGACATGATGCTTCAACCCATTGAATGTGTCGATTCCTCAGAGTTAGGGAAAGCCAAACGGTTTCCGGATGCCTACGGCCGATATATTGAGTACTGTAAACATACCTTTGATCGGTCATTGTCTCTGGATGGTTTGAAAGTTGTGATTGACTGTGCCAACGGGGCTGCTTACGATGTTGCTCCTAACGTACTGGAGGAGCTCGGCGCCGAAGTGATTGCCATTGGTAATCATCCCGATGGATTCAACATTAACGATAACTGCGGATCAACACATCTCGAAGCGGTTGTGGATCAGGTCCGGGAATCCGGTGCTGATATTGGCATTGCTTTGGATGGTGATGCCGATCGGGTACTCTTGGTCGATGCGCAGGGAAATACGATTAACGGTGACCAGATTCTTTACATCCTGGCCTGTCACCGGCTGAACAAAGGGGGGCTGAAGGGCGGAGTTGTTGGTACTCTAATGACTAATCTTGGGCTTGAGCTCGCCCTGCAAGATCGTAATATCCCTTTTACCCGTTCCAGAGTGGGAGATCGATACGTGCATGAAAAATTAACAGAACAAGGCTGGATCCTCGGTGGTGAAGCGTCAGGCCATATTATATGTCTGGACAAGTCCACCACAGGAGACGGCATTGTCGCGGCGCTGGAAGTGCTTGAAGTCATGCTGCAAACTGGTAAAAGCCTGAGTCAATTAATAGCAGGGGTTACACTTTTCCCTCAGCTAATTGTTAATGTTCCCATTGGGACTGCGGACGGAAAAGAACTAACTAAGAACTCCATGATCCGTGATGCGGTGTCTGATGCCGAATCACGGTTAGGTAAAACCGGTCGCGTTGTTCTTCGTCCATCGGGAACCGAACCACTGTTCAGGGTAATGCTTGAGGGAGATGACTCGGTACTGGTGGAAACATTAACCCTTGAAATTGCAGAAAGAGTCAGGGAAGCGGTTTCGGAGTAAACCAGTTTTTTCAGTTCGATTGGCTGAAGCCGCAGGCACAGCTCAAAAGTCCCTGATCTGTATTGCTAAAGTAAGTTTTAAAAAATAAGTTAATGAGGATGGATTGAGTGCATCCTCCTTCCATAACCTTGCTGATAAAACCTGAGTAAAGGTTATTTAGGTGTCTTTTTTCCAATTTTAAGTGGGTGGGCACCTGATCCTTTGCTTCCAGCCAGTTGCAGTTTGGAACTTCTGCCGTCAGCTGAATGTTTGTCATCCATATCAATTGACCCCTTGAATTGACAACCGTCTTCCAGCATTACTCGGGGAGACTTGATGTCACCAGTGACACGGCCAGAAGGCTTAATGCTGACCTGTTCTGTCGCCCTGAGTTCACCTTTGACATCGCCTTCTACGTTAATGTTTCTGGCTTCAACATTGGCATTGATACGCCCGCTTTCTCCGATAAAAATATCATTTTCTCTGAAATTGATATCACCTTCGACCGTGCCATTGATTGTTATGTTTTCCTGTCCCGTAATATCGCCCACCACGACAATGGTCTCGCCTATAACCGTGTCAACATTATTACTCTTTTGGCTTATTTTATCGTTCATGAATTTTGCTCTAAATTGTGATTCGGATCGTGAAGACAGTATCAGGAGCCGATTCTGAATAGTTTAACGCTTCCATGAATAATTCGCCATACATAGCATGCCCACACCAGCGGAAATGCACTGACATTGTACTTTTTGCTGATGTAGCTGTAGCTGGGGAAAAGATGACCTTTCAGCCATTTTAAGCGGGTTTTGAATCCAGAGAGTGCTTTCCAGTCGGACTTCAGTCGATCGGTCAGACCGGAATCTGTGAGCGCGATTGTAGATGGGTGTTCGATGTTTTTTTGTTGTTCGACCTGTTCTTTGAGTTGGTTAAGTAATTCTAAGTTGGCAAGAGGAAAAAATTGGTGGCATCGTTCCAGTGCGCAAACGAGTATAAGCGCTATTCGTTTTCTCGATGAGTAAGCGAGAAGCCTTTCAGTTTCTTCTTTTTCGAGAGATTGAATCAATAGCCAGATATCGTACAGCCAAATCAATTTGCGACTGTTCTGGTGATGGGCCATAAGATGAAGAGCAGCGTGGATTAGACAATGTTCTGTAGAGGGTGCCAGTGCAGTTTGATCGGCAATCATTATTTGGCGGGCGCTAGACAGAATTTCATCATAACTCAGGAGATCATTCATCCCCGGCCGATTAAACAGTCGGGTATGAATGTCTATAGCGATTGTTGAGCCTCCGGGGCGTTTTCCAGTCATAATAAACTGGTTCATTACCATATTACCGAATGAGCTGTTGGGCAGCTCAAAACCCTGTGCCATTAATCTGCTTTGTACGGGTTCCACCGAATCGGCTTGTATAACCAGATCGATATCGTCCATGGGTCGCAAGTGCGGATGCTCATAGTAACAATGACTCATTATTATGCCCTTCAGAAGGACAGGACTGTAGTCATCAATGCTACCTAGCGCATTTTCCAGCGCGGAAGTCATATCAAGTTCTTGAGCTATAAATTGATAATTGTCTTTTATGGCATGGTGAAAATGAAGACTATCTTTTACCGGGTTGTTATCTTGAACGTTTGTTGACGCGTGAGCGATCTGATTCAGACGATGACACAGTAAGGGATATACCCCCTCAGATTTAACCATTTCAATATTCAGTGATTCCAAGAATCCTGGTGATGAAATCGTTGAAAGGCAATCCTCTATGGAAGTTGCCGGGTAAATCAGTTTGGCAATGAGTGCTTCCGGGGTATATGCCTCAGGTTGTTTAACGAACTGCTGAATTGATTGGTCGGGTGGCAAGTTTGTTTGGATCCGGTCTGCGTACGTCAGGTTAATTTTTCTGGATGAAATGGAGCCTTGATTAAAATTCTCCGTGAAAACCTCCAGCGAGCACTAACACGGGACAAAAAGCGGGCTTTATTATAGTGGTTCTTGGAGCGGCTTCGGGATGAAACGGTCGAAAGCTGATTGCTCTGTCGCGTTTGAATTGAAGAAAACAGCTCTCCATAGTCAACCGGTCCATTACCGAACAGGACACTCCCTGCTGCATGAATCCAAACATCGATATGAAAATCTGTGCCTGATACTGGAAATTCAATATAGCGCTGGTTGAGGCGAATGTTTCCTATAACTCTGGGGATCTTGGATGATCATCGTTCAGGGTGATGACCTGCCCCGCAGACCGGGTCCAGTTGTTAATTTAGTTTTTGGATAATACTTTCATTGTACAGTTTCCATGCCCGTCATGACAAATGGGGATTGGATCAGCTTGGTTTTAATGGTTTGTGGAGCTGGAGGCCGGTAAGTCAAAGAACAGTGTGTTGAGATTGCGCTGCAATACCCTGAACGATCCCCTCGGGAGTTTGGTTGGTTGATCACCGATGAGCACAAGTACTTTATCTCAGAATCCAGTATTTATCGCGTATTGAAGCAGCATGATCTGATTACTTCCCCGCCCTATATCCTGTTATCTGCCAGCGATTCGTTCCATACGCCAACCAGGCTATTTGGTCCACATTTCGCTGATGGGGTACAAAAGATCACTGTAAATGCCCAATAAATTTATTTCTAAATCGGACTGTCTGTAAAAATCCATATAACTTATTGATTAAGTGGTGGCTACGCCCTGATTCGAACAGGGGACCCCATCATTATGAGTGATGTGCTCTAACCAGCTGAGCTACATAGCCATTTGAACCTGGAGCCTGTCAAACCTGAGATGAATCTACTACGAACAATCAGATTCGAAAGGCTCCCCTGACCGGTTTGCCCGGTCGGAGGGAGCGCGATTTTCCCTTGAAGCTTGCCTGCTGTCAATA
>JAIBDK010000244.1 GCA_024679435.1 Gammaproteobacteria bacterium
TACATTGCACCCAACTGGGGAATGGTGGCATGACTTTCGTCGATGAACACAAGGGCATTGTCGGGGAGATAGTCCATGAGCGTTGGCGGTGGCATTCCGGGACTTCTTCCGGAAAGGTAGCGCGAATAGTTCTCAATTCCATTGCAATATCCCAACTCTTGCATCATTTCGATATCGTACAGGGTTCGTTGCTCAAGGCGCTGCGCCTCAACAAGCTTGCCGTTATTTCTCAGGTCACCCAGTCGACCCCGCAATTCATCCTTAATATCGTCAATAATCGCTAAAATAGTTTCGCGTGCCGTTACATAGTGACTTTTGGGATAAACGGTTATTCTGTTTAGATGCTCCTCCACCCCGCCGGTTAACGGGTCAAAGCGTGAAATATTGTCAACTTCGTCACCAAACAATTCTATTCGAATTGCAAGTCTTTCGGATTCCGCGGGATAGATATCTATTACGTCCCCGCGCACCCTGAACGTACTGCGGCGAAGCTCAAGGTCATTTCGGGTGTATTGCAGTTCCGCAAGGCGTTTTAGAATTGCCCGCTGGTCGATATTATCTCCCTTTTTAATGTGCAGAATCATACCGTGATAAGCCGCTGGATCACCAAGGCCGTAGATAGCCGAGACGGTGCCGACAATGATTACATCCGGGCGCTCCAGTAAAGCCTTGGTTGCGGAAAGGCGCATTTGATCAATATGATCATTTACCGAGGCATCTTTTTCAATAAAGGTGTCCGAACTCGGTACATAGGCCTCGGGTTGATAGTAATCGTAATAAGAAACAAAATACTCAACCGCGTTATTGGGGAAAAAATCGCGCATTTCTGAATAGAGTTGGGCCGCCAACGTCTTATTATGTGCCAGGATCAGAGCGGGTCGGCCGGTATTGGCGATGATATTTGCCATTGTAAAGGTTTTTCCAGACCCGGTAACTCCTAACAATGTCTGAAATGCTTCGCCGTTGCCTATCCCTTCCGTCAGCGCATCAATAGCTGTGGGTTGATCACCCGCTGGGTCATAGTCGCTCTTAAGCTTATAAGTTGCCCCGGGAGCTGCGGTGACTGACATCTGATGGACAATATCTGTATTCAATTAATTTCTATATTTTGTGAATTTATTCACAGACCGTTTGAATTTCCGTCGAATACAATTCTTGTTAAACTTAAAGGATCAGGAAATGACTGGAAAGGAATCCGGACTGACACTTCTGGAGTTACTTGTGGTGATTGCTATCACAGCAATTTTATCTTCAATTTCAATGCCCTATTTTAACGGAATATTATCTGAAATAAGAAGCCTAAGCACCGGGCATTCATTACGCACCGCACTTGTTCTGGCAAGAGCGACAGCGGTTAATACCCGTCGTGAAGTTAGAATCTGCCCAAGTGATGATGGTATGTTATGTAGCAGCACTTCGAAATGGGAAAATGGATGGATTATATACACCCCCAAAGCCGGGAATCTTTATCGCGAGCTTGAAGACAACCTGATTCAGGCATCAGGGAAACGACTCGGAGTTAAAATAACAAAAAATGGCCACGAATCTACTATCAAATTTAGTGCGTCGGGGCGCATCGGATTAAATAGATCTTTTACAGTATGCACGTTGCCAGGTAAGCAACCTTTGTTTCGTCTTGTACTCTATCGAACAGGTCGTATCCGCATGGACTACAGTCAGGTGGATTGTGGATGACCAATTTGCAAAAAGTGGGTTGAATGACTTGACCCAATCGGCGCATCCGCTTAGTATCGCGTGCTCTCTTCCCCAGTAGCTCAGTTGGTAGAGCAGGTGACTGTTAATCACCTTGTCGGCAGTTCGAGTCTGTCCTGGGGAGCCAATTAAATCAAAGGCTTACACGGATTCGGTGGGTCTGTTTTATGTCCGACGTAAGTCTGGTCGTGGTACTAGTCGAGGAGGAATGACAAAACTTCCACCTCGTAACACCGCGACCATTTGCCCTCCTCTGGCTTGTTGTCCTTCCTCCAGTCCTGGACGGCGAACCGTATGCGAGATTGCTGTAGCTTTCTGTGTATTTTAGATTCCCATCCATTTTTAAATGTTCAGTCGTATTGTTCTCTGGGTGGTCTGAAATCCTTTTCAATACGAATCAAGGCGTATACCAAATAGGTGAGGTATAGGCACGTTCTGTTGTGACCATGGGCACCTCAGCATCCATCTCAATCTGGTAACGCATTGCTTCGTATGCTGTCCATCGAGGTGTCGGTATTTCGATGACTCTGGCATAGTAGAACGCTTTTTCAGCGGGATCAAAATCCGGATCAGACCAGTAGCCAATTAGTTCTGGCGAACCGATGCTATTATTCCACGTGGCATTTTTCACGTCCACGGTATTGCCAACGGAAGGCAATTTTCCATCCGAGCCAGGTTGACGCTCTCCACTCCACACTACGTCGTAGATTTTTTCCTTCGTGGAACCATCAGATTCCAACCACCCCTTTATGATTTGCACTCTATCAAGATTTCCACTGTAGGGGTCTTTCATCGCGGCGACGATAAAATTAGGCGACCTATTTCCGTCTGCGACCGGGAGATCCCCTCCCATGGGAACGCCTTTGGAATATCCCACATTTGCGGGCAAGCGCGACATAATATCGTTTTCGGAAAACTCATATCCGCCAAAAAAACGAACCAGCATTCGCGAGCCAGTAGTTGCGTAAACTTCCTTGCGTTCCATAGCGTCGAATATCGCTTCTCGTGTATTCTCTGTCGCCCAGACCCCGGCATAACCTCCGGCCGCCTGTTTCCATCCATATATGGACAGTTCCGGATCAGGTGCCTCGATAACAAGATGCTCCCATCTGTGTGGTTCTGGTTCCACACCCGAATGCTTGCCGAAGAAATTTTCTTCCTCTACGGCAGCGAGTCCGGTATGCGCATCTGTGCTTCCGATCATCCCGAATTTGAAAGGGTTAATTCCCAGTGAGCTTTCCAGTTTGAGTCCGGTCTTCAATGCTTCCCGAGCGTATTCAAAGGGCAACATTTCAGGTGTTTTGACAACCGTCCCGTTTAAATTAGATGCATCCCATGTGTCAAAATCGGCGAATTCATCGTCCGGAGAAAGCAGCGGGTGAGCCTCACCATCGCCCTTAATTTGAGTTACTTCATAAAGTGGCTCAAACCTTTCCCTAAGCTGAGCAAGGTCTTCGCTTAGTGGCGACCCATCATAGTTTTCTTCGGTAAACATGATGCCATTGCTGAGGTTGCCGTTGTGAGCAATAGCTAGAACATCTCCCCCGGTTTTTTCTTCAAAACCCTCCAGGTACGCCCAGAGCTTTTCCGGGTTTTTGCTGTCAAATTGTGAGAACGGTAGCGTTTGTTTCGCTTCAGAGCTGTCACCGCGAAAAATCACGTTACGGTGAATGTTATCCGCACCTTTTGAAGTCCACTCAAACCCGATCAGTGCCGTAAACTTCCCCGGCTCGTTATAGCGGTCAGCCAAATCTGCATACCCATTCCAGGCATTTCTAATTGCCTTGTCATTACTGATCAACGGGACATCACCCGACAGCGACGCTACAATTTCCATTGCTGTAGAAAACGTCACATCTGGATCACCGGAGGTCAAATTCTGGTACCACTTGGCCCCATATTCAGTGTCAAGAATTTCCTGATCACCGGCCAATAATTGCGGCATTAACCCGTACATTTCTGCATGATCAGAAATCACTATAAAGTCCAGCGGCCTGGATAGCTTAGCCTCAAGACCATGGGTCGTAGTGACCTGTTCGCCACGAGCAAATCTGAACGCGTCTTCCTGGGTTAACCTGGTCATGGTGCCTGCATCAACGGATACCTGAGTGTGCAAATGTGTATCACCCCATAACACCTGGGTTGGAAAGTTACGTCCCACATAAGGTGAATATTGAGCTTCGCCAAGTTGAGTGGTAACCGATCCCTTGCTGGGTATTTGATCCTGGGCAGAGGCCGCCATGGACAAGGCCGTTAGCACCGACATTAATAACGCACTCACGCACTCTTCGATATTTTTTGTAGATTTCATCATCACATTTCTCATTGATCCAAGGGCAAGCATTGTACCTTCAAAAGTAAGAAGCAACCAGAAAAAGATTGCGTGTGCATGGCTTCATCTGACGACTTGATAGTCACTGTCGCGTAAGGCATTGGCAAGAAAGCAAACATTTTTACAAGCGATCATCGGTATCCAAAATCAGAATATACAAAGACCATGCTAATGAAATCTGATTCAGATCAAATCATTCTAGTATCTAAATTGTACAATGATAATCCGCTGGAGGCCGAAAATACTATGAATACTTTTTACGACATCGTAGAACAGATTAAGTACGATCACATCAGTATCTCTAGAATTCTATTTATCATGGA
>JAIBDK010000081.1 GCA_024679435.1 Gammaproteobacteria bacterium
ATTCTGCGAGTTTCAAAGAATCACATTTTCTAACCTGAATGACTGCTCCCAGTTCTTCATTAAACAATACATCCAGCGATTCCCCCTCCAGCGAATCAAGTTCTATGCTGAGGCCACAGCGGCTTGCAAATGCCATTTCACACAAAGTCGCAACAAGACCGCCATCGGAGCGATCATGATAAGCAAGAATCACACCTAGCGATATCAGTTCCTGTATTAGATTAAAAAAGCCCAACAGCTTTTCCGGATCGTCAAGATCAGCAGGTTCATCACCCATTTGAGATAAAGATTGCGCAAAAATACTGGCACCTAGTCGATTTTTACCCGCCCCTAAATCTATCAGCCAGATATCTGTTTCATCTTCTGACTTTTTTAGTTCCGGGGTCAGGGTCATTCGAATATCCTGCACCCGGGAAAACCCGGTAACGATGAGAGACAAGGGTGAAACATTACGATTCTCGGCGCCATCATCGTCATGCCAGATTGTTCTCATGGACATCGAGTCCTTGCCGACAGGAATAGATATTCCCAGTCTGGGGCAGATATCCATTGCAACAGATTTAACCGTGGCATAAAGATCGGCATCATGGCCCGGCTCTCCAGCTGCGACCATCCAGTTAGCGGACAACTTTATGCGATGTATATCGCCGATGTTCGCCGCAGCTATATTTGTAATCACTTCGCCAATGGCCAGTCTTCCGCTGGCAGGCGCATCAATCACCGCTACCGGCGTTCTTTCACCGATAGCAAAAGCCTCACCACAATGGCTCCGATATCCGGAAGCGGTCACCGCCACGTCTGCTACGGGAACTTGCCAGGGACCCACCATCTGATCGCGGGCGATGAGCCCGGTGACACTTCTGTCACCGATGGTTACCAAAAAAGTTTTATCGCCCACCGTAGGATGGGAAAGCACCCGCTGCACCGCGCTTTCAATATTAACATCAGCAAACTCCAGTGCCCGCCCGGCTTCATTTTTGCTTTTCACATCACGATGCATCTTAGGTGGCAGACCGAACAGCACGTCCATCGGCAAATCAATAGGTTTTTGCACCGTATCCTGAGGCGTTTCTGGGGAGTTAAAACAGGAATCCTGAAGCTCCAGCCGACACTCACTAACCGCGTTGCCTACGTGGGCAAACAGGCATCGTTCCCGGGCACACAATTGTTCAAATTCTTCGAGTCGGGGTCTGTCTATGGCAAGAACATATCTCTCCTGTGACTCATTACACCAGATCTGCATCGGTGACATAGACAACTCATCGTTGAGAATTTTTCTCAACTCAAAAATACCGCCAGAATCAGAATCGTGCACTAACTCGGGCAATGCATTACATAAGCCACCTGCGCCGACATCATGAATTGATACGATGGGATTTTCATCACCCATAGCACAACAGGCATCGATAACTTCCTGGCAGCGTCTCTGCATCTCCGGGTTACCCCGCTGAACCGATGCAAAATCAAGAGATTCCGAACTGCTTCCGGATGCCACACTGGATGCGGCACCCCCACCCAGACCGATAAGCATGGTCGGCCCACCCAAAACAATAATTGGCGTGCCTTCAGGAATTTTCTTTTTATCTACGTGTCCGGGTCGGACCGTTCCCAGCCCGCCCGCCAACATAATGGGCTTATGATATCCATGCCTTTGATAATTGGATTCCGAGGGTTGTTCGAAACTGCGAAAATAACCAGTGATATTGGGTCGACCAAATTCATTGTTAAACGCTGCCGCACCAAGGGGGCCCTCAGTCATAATTTGTAGCGGAGAAGCAATTCGTCCCGGCTTGTTTTCCGGTTGCTCCCAGGGTTGGGGCAAATCCGGCAGTCTCAAACTGGAAACCGAAAAGCCGGCTAAACCAGCCTTTGGCTTGCCACCCCGCCCGGTTGCGCCCTCATCACGTATTTCACCGCCCGAGCCTGTTGAGGCACCGGGAAACGGGGAAATAGCGGTGGGGTGATTATGTGTTTCCACTTTAGCGGTAAAATGAACCACCTCATCAACATAACCATAACGGCGATCTGATCCTGACGACGCTAGACGGGCTGCGGCACTACCCTCCAGCACCGCCGCATTGTCAGAATAGGCGGAGAGAGTTCCTGCGGAGTTTTCATTATGAGTATGACGAATCATCGAGAATAATGACTGATCTTTGATTTCACCGTCTATGGTCCAGTCAGCATTGAAAATTTTGTGTCTGCAATGTTCAGAGTTGACCTGGGCAAACATCATCAACTCCACATCAGTGGGGTTTCGTCCAAGACGGGTAAATTGGTCTACAAGATAGATTTTCTCTTCATCACTAAGGGCAAAACCAGATTCCCTGTTTGCCTGATCAAGCGCCGGTTTCCCGCCATTAAGCAGATCGACAACCACCAGTGGCGCAGGAGATGCTGTTTTAAAGAGAACATCGCCCCGCTGAGGAACATCAAGAACCGATTCAGTCATCGGATCGAAAATCACCCCCCCCAGGCTTTTAGTTAAGGCATTTTTATTCGGCTCGACCTCTTTAGACTCAACAGATAACGCACCATCATGGCCGAAAAATCGCCAGATAACCCCTCGTTCAACTCTGGAAACATTTTTCAGCCCGCACAGATGAAAAATATCCGTGGCCTTGCTTGACCAGGGTGATATTGTGCCGATACGAGGCACTACGGTACGGGTAATAATGTCTGTCGAAGAAAAATCTGAATCCCAACTGGATATCAAACCTGACTCGGCAGTGCTCAAGAGGCTGTGGACTTTTTCTAACGCCGCCGCCTCCAACTCTCCGTCTATATCAAGAAAATAGACGTAAGATGTTTCCAGTTTTGTGCAACCCGGGAGGATTGTTCCCAGTTGCTCCAGAAGTTTTTTCTTTCGAAATCCCGAATGCGACGCATCTCCGGAAATGATCAGCATTAAATCCTCTCAGGGAATAGGAAGTTTTTGTCAGCAGGACCAGGTATTAATCTGATCCGAATCAGATACATGCAGAATCTACAATACACCCGCAGTTTTCATTGCCTGGCGCAATACATCATGATGCTCTTCAGACAATACTGTAAGAGGTAGGCGAATGCCCTGACTCACATAACCCATTTCACTTAAAGCCCATTTTACCGGTATGGGATTCGATTCATAAAACAACGCATCGTGCAATGGATCAAGGCGATCATTAATTTTTCCAGCACCCTCAAAATCACCTGCAAGTGCCGCCATACACATCTCATGCATCAGTTTAGGTGCCACGTTTGCGGTCACTGAAATACAGCCGTCACCACCCGCCTTTATCAATTCCAGCACGGTATCATCGTTTCCTGAATACACGGCAAAATCGGCGCCGCAACGATTCTTGAAATCCGCAACCCGGGGAATATCACTTGTCGCATCTTTAATGCCCACAATATTTGAAACACCGGCCAGTCTCGCAACCGTATCGTTTACCATATCCAGAGAAGTTCTGCCCGGTACGTTATATAGTATCTGGGGAATATCGACTTCTTCGGCAATATGTCTAAAATGCTGGTACAGACCGTTTTGGGTAGGTTTATTGTAGTAGGGAACGACAAGCAAACAGGCATAAATACCTAATTCAGCCGCTCTTGCAGTGAGTTCCACCGCCTCGGTTGTGGAGTTTCCTCCGGTGCCGGCAATCACTGGCACCCTTCCATCAACAAAAGCCATGGTTTTACCAATGACTTCCACTTGCTCATCAATTGTAAGGGTTGCTGATTCGCCAGTGGTGCCAACGGAAACGATTCCGTCGGTGCCGCTTTCAACGTGAAAATTCACCAGTCGCTCGAGCGCGGGATAGTCAATACTGCCGTCAATCTCCATTGGAGTAATGATCGCAACCAGGCTGCCTTTCAGCATAATTAGACCTATATCAGGAGGGTTTCAGAGACCGGCAATAGTACTACAAAAGATACTTCAAATCAGGTCGATTTCGACATCAATATTTTAGCCTGAGACACCTTCAAAAAGGACGTCCCGAACGGAAATACTAGATCACCAGATACCGGTCAATCACCTGTTTTTGACTCACGAGTTGCTGCGATGTGCCAGACCAGGCAATCGCCCCTTTTTCAAGGATATAATGATAGTCCGCAACCCTCAGAATATCGCTGATATTTTTATCCACAATGAGAATGGATTGGCCCAGTGATTTTAGCTTCTCAAGACTCTGCCAAATCTCCTGCCGAATGATCGGCGCCAGTCCTTCAGTTGCTTCGTCGAGAACCAGCAGACGCGGGTTGGTTAACAATGCCCGTCCGATCGCCAGCATCTGCTGTTCACCGCCAGATAATTGATCGCCCATGTTATCCAGCCTTTCCCTGAGCCGCGGAAACATGTCATAGACCTCTTTCTCATTCCACAATTGTCCGTGTCGGCTGCGGTAAGTGGCAATCAGATTTTCCCGAACCGTCAAATTCGGAAATATCTGCCTTCCCTCGGGAACATAGCCGATGCCTCTACGGGCAATTTTCCAGCCGGGCAAGCCGGCTATTAAATGTCCTTCGAATTCGACGGTACCCTGATTGGCCGGAATCAACCCCATCAGCGCTTTTAGTGTCGTCGTTTTACCCATTCCATTCCTGCCCAGCAAAGACACGATATCTCCTGCCTGCACTTGAAGATCAACGCCTTTAAGGATTTCTGACAATCCGTAATTCACCTTAAGACCTGAAATTTTCAACATCAACCGTCTCCCAGATAGGACTTTATAACCCTTTCATCTTTTCGGACATCCTCCGGCAGGCCGCTAGCAATAGCTTCCCCCGATGCCAAAACAGTAATACGGGATGCCAGTTTAAACACCGCATCCATGTCGTGTTCCACCAACAGAATCGCCATCTGTGGTCGAATTGATTCCAGCAGATTCACAATCTGCTCTCCGTCTAACAACGACATTCCAGACATCGGTTCATCAAGGAGTAAAACCCGTGGGTTAGGTGCCAGGCACATGGCAATCTCAAGCCGACCCTGCTCACCATGGGATAATTGTCCTGCGAAATCGAAGCCATACCGAGCAAGATCGAAGCGATCAAGCATTTCAGCTACCCGTTCCCGGACCCGGGGCGATTTCCCGGCAGTGCCAAGGCCAATATATTTTTCATGAGTCTGGGATAGAACCGCAATAATCATGTTTTCCCGCACTGTCAACTCACGAATTACCGAGGTAATCTGATAGGTTCTACCCATTCCAAGACGGGATCGCTGGGATACTGATTGCTTCGAAATATCCTGACCATCAAGAACAATTGAGCCCGAATCCGCTTCAACTTCACCCATGAGAAGATTGATTGCGGTAGATTTACCTGCCCCGTTTGGGCCAATCAATGCGTGTATCTCGCCGGTTTTCAAACCCAAAGAGAGATTATTCACCGCAGTAATCCCTGCATAGTGCTTTGTCATACCAGACGTAGTCAATATTTCGGACGCGCCTTCAGCATCGACCAACCCGTGTGTTGCTGGGTTCATATTCTTAGCCAAGGGTTTTTTCCTTGCCGTTTCCAGAGAGGGAATCGAACATTCCCTTTCGGGAAGTCAGCACCATAACAACAAGAATCAGTCCGATAATCAGATGCCAATGATCCGTATAGTTAGAAAGTATTTCTTCAAGTCCGAGCAGAATCAAGGCGCCATAAAAACCGCCATACAGTGTACCCATCCCCCCCAGAATAACGATCACCAGAAATTTGCCACTCATATTCCAATGCAAATAATCGGGGCTGACATACTGAGTTAAATTAACCATTAAAACACCCGCCAAACCGGCCCCGGCGGCTGAAAAAGCAAATATTAGCAGCTGATACCTGAACGGTGGTTTACCCAACGAAGTCATGCGCTGAGCATTAAACTTCGCACCACGGACAATCAGGCCAAAACTGGAACCGGAAACCCTGATAGCGCCAATAAGATACGCGATAAGAAAAGCCAGGCAAACATAGTAAAACTGTACGTCGCTGCCAAGATCCAGGCCCGGGACTTGGTTACGGTACCAAAGGCTCAAACCATCTTCGCCTCCGTATTCAGGCACGGATATCACCAGAAAATAAATCATCTGAGCCAATGCCAGAGTAATCATAATGAAATACACCCCGGTTGTTCTCAGGGAAATAGCACCTATCACCAATCCCAGTAACGCGCATACCACCACCGCCAGCGGCCAACTGATAAGCGCATTATTGGTCGCTTCAAGCCAACCGAATAGTTGAATCTGATTGGCATCATGGTGGGACAAAACCCCCGCAACATAAGCCCCCATTCCGAAAAATGCGGCATGTCCAAAACTAATCAGCCCTGCCTGACCAATAATCAGGTCGAGGCTGACACCTACCAACGCATAAACAAATATCTTGGCAAACAAAGAGGTCAGATAGGATTCTCCTATCACTTCAAAAAAATGGGGCAATACTGCCAACACAAGCAGGGTAGTCCAGAGAACCAGCCTTCTTCTCGTCAATTTGAAACCCGGTGCTGACCCGGACGCTGATTCAGAAGCGGACATTGGAGAATTATTCATAGTCGGCTGAAAAGGCCTTTAGGTTTCAGCACAAGTATCACCGCCATCAATAGATATATTGCAATTGATGCCAGAGAGCTCCCAACAACAGCGCCATCCGATGCAGACATGAATGACTGAAAAATAGCGGGCAAATAGGCCCGACCCAGGGTATCGACAATACCGATCACCACAGCACTGATAAAAGACCCTTTGACCGAGCCGATACCACCTATTACGATTACAACGAATGCCAAAATAAGAATATGCTCTCCCATTCCTATTTCCACTGCATAAATCGGACCCGCCAGTGCGCCCGCCAAAGCAGACAATACCGCACCAAATGCAAATATGCCGGTATAAAGCAGATCAATATTTACGCCCAGTGCCTGGGCCATCATGCGATTGCTGGAACCAGCCCGGGTGAGCATTCCAATACGGGTATAAAAGATCAGACCGTATAAAATGCCGAGAACGACAATGCCGACGAGAATGATAAAAACTCGATAGGCCGGATACGCGGCTTCCCCAAAAATATTTATTGTAAAATTAAGCGCATCGGGAATGTCCACGAACAACGGCTGGCTGCCCCAGATTATTCTTACAAGCTCATTGAAAAATAATATTAACCCAAACGTCGCCAACACCTGATAAAGATGATCTCTATGATACAAGCGCCGCATAATCACCGTTTCGATAACCACACCAAGAAGCGCCGCGGCAGCCATAGCGGCAACAAGGCCAATCAGAAAACTGTCGGTTTGGGATGTAACTGTCGCGGCAACGTACGCACCCACCATGTACAGGGAACCATGGGAAAGATTAATCAATCCCATAATTCCAAATACAAGGGTCAGCCCGGAGGCTAACAGGAATAACGTGACCCCGAGTTGCAGCCCATTGAACAGCTGTTCAATGAACAGAATCATTGAAGGTTAAGCCTATTTTTTCTTATATCTAATTAAATTCTGAAACCTGTTTTTATAAAGCACATTCTGCCGCATAGGCATCCTGATGATTTTCAAAAACTTTGGCTGACAGTCGATTAGTAACGCCCTCCCCTTGCTTAACCACTTCGCGAATATAAATATCCTGAATGGGGTGATGGTTCGAACCAAACTTGAAGTTTCCGCGAACTGAATCAAAATCAGCTTTTTCAAGAGCTGCGCGGAATGCAGCCAAATCAGACATGCCACCGGTGGACTCAAGCGCACTTCCGATCAGGTTAGCCGCATCGAACCCCTGACTTGCATACAATGTTGGAGTTCGACCGTACTTATCCCGAAACGCTGCTACAAATGCATTGTTAGCAGCATTATCAAGATCGTGAGACCACTGAGAACCGTTCATCACGCCCACTGCGGAATCACCCACTGCTTTGAGAATTCTCTCGTCGAAAGAAAAGGCGGGACCAAATAGCGGTATGGAATCACTCAATCCGGCCTGAGCGTATTGCTTGACAAAATTAATACCCATTCCGCCTGGCAAAAAGAAAAATACGGAAGCGGGTTTGGCATCCCTCAACGCAGCCAGTTCTGCAGAATAATCAGATTGTCCCAGCTTGGTATAAACCTCTCCAACAATTTCACCCTTGTAAAAACGCTTGAAGCCGGTGAGCGCATCTTTACCCGCAGGGTAGTTTGGCGCAAGGATATAGGCCGATGGAAAACCGGCGTCGTTCACATGCTGACCGGTGGCTTCGTGGAGGTTATCGTTCTGCCAGGCTACGTTAAAGTAATTTTCATTACACAACTTGCCTGCAAGCGCAGAAGGGCCGGCGTTGGGGCTGATATAGATCACGTCCTGATTAACCATTTTGGGAACAACCGCCATCGCAACGTTGGAAAAGACGATTCCAGTCATCAACTGAATACCGTCTTTTTTGACAAATTTTTCAGCAATTTCAATACCTTTTTCCGGCTTACGCTCATCATCCTTAACGATGACTTCAACTTCTACCCCGCCTAATTTTCCTCCACCCTGCTCAACTGCCAACATAAAGCCGTCTCGAATATCTTCGCCAAGGTAACCCGCTTTGGTAGAAAGCGTGGTCAAGAAACCTATTTTAAGTGGATCTGCACTTACTGCC
>JAIBDK010000133.1 GCA_024679435.1 Gammaproteobacteria bacterium
AACGAAGAAAAAGAAGAAATGACCGGCTCATTTTTATTATCCAAAAGCTGTTATCGGTGAAATCGGCACATTTTATAGAAATCTACTTTACAAGGATAGCATTTGAATAGGTAACTCAGAAAATCATCTGACAGGCATTAGTCAACCTGGCAAATCCTTGAAACTATGCATTAATAGACGAAAGTGTTTTTTAGGTTAACACCTATAGACATACCTCCGGCCATATGAGCCAGCCTGCAGCTTAATTAAATAACGCAACGCTAATAGTTCGCGTTCGCGCAACAGAGGCTTCCGGATAATAATCTGGTACCATAGCCGAGCCAATCCAAGACGAACAAAATCAAAACAAAAAAGTGATAATGAGCACCTTTCCACCCTATACCAGCACATCATCAAAAATATGGAGATACTTTTACCTGACGATATGCGGGCTTGTATTTTTGTATCTGATAGCTCCCCTCCTCATTGTTATCCCACTGTCGTTCAACGCAGATTCGTTTTTTACATTTTCGGAGGGCATGCTAAATTTCGATCCCGACGCATATTCTCTAAAATGGTACCGGGACCTTCTGCAGTCACCGAATAGACCCGGAGAAACATCAGAATGGATGATCGCAGGCCGGAACACTTTTTTTATCGCTGTCTGTGTCACAATTCTAGCAACCTCCATGGGAACACTGGCAGCGATGGGGCTATCAAGAAGTCAGATGCCTCAACGAAGGTTGATAGTGGCCACCCTGCTCTCACCTCTAATCGTTCCCATCGTTATAACGGGGGCCGGCATGTTTATATACTACTCAAAGTTAAAACTGGCGTACACGTTCACAGGATTAATCCTAACTCATACTGCACTTGCAACGCCGTTTGTTGTTGTCACAGTTACAGCAACTCTGGCCAATTTTGATCACACTTTCATAAGAGCTTCATACAGCCTTGGCGCGAGACCGGTCACCACTTTTTTTAAGATTATTCTACCCTTAATCTATCCAGGAGTAATTACTGGTGCACTGTTCGCATTCGTCACCTCACTTGATGAAGTTGTGGTTGCTACATTCCTTGCAGGACCCGAGCAGGTTACCCTCCCGATGCACATGCTGGCGGGACTTCGTCAGGAAATCAATCTCTCAATACTCGCTGTTGCCACTATTTTGATTACCCTTTCTGTGGTTTTGCTCACCATAGTTGAAATGCTACGAAGAAGGAACGAACGCCTGACAGTCCGAAAATTCAGCTAACAAAGCTCGAAACAAATCCAATTAGTTGACCACCAACTCCCTTGGAGCGTGATTAACCGGCTCACACTCACCCGCGCCAACAATAGACGTTTCACCTAAAGTCATGGTCAATCCTGTTCTGTCATCCAGCAGGATCATATGAATAAAAAATACCATGCCTTTCTCAATGCAATCAGGATGGTCTTGCCAGATCATCGGCCAATCCATCCAGGTCGGCGGGTAGGATATACCCATAGAATAGCCACAGGCTTTTAATGCGGCATGCCCATAACCCGCTTTATCAAAGCCGTCTACATGAGCCTTATAAATATCACCAACAGTATTTCCGGGCCTCAGAACGTCCTTACAGGCATCCAGCGTATCGCGGCACGCATCAAACATGCCGTACTGCACTGGATCCGGTTTACCGGTTACAACCACGCTCATAGCCGCCGCATGATAGTGACGATAGGCACCGGCAAATTCATGTTGGACCTGATCATTCGCGCCCACACTATTTTTTCCAGTATGATATCGAACCATCAAAGCATCCTCGCCAGCCCCCATTGGCCAGCGACTGGCACTGGGATCACCATCAGCGGACATCATCGCCTGCATCATATTGCCGTAGACGTTACCCAGAAACATCCCCGGCACCGAATCACGATTCGCAATTTCCCATCCAATATCGGCAATCTCCCCCGCTTTACGAACATATGCCAGCTCGGATTCTGATTTTACCAACCGAAGCTCTCTCACAAGATCCGAGCCATCGGAGGTAATACAAAACCCTTCCAACGCCTTATCCACCATCCTTGAACGCTGACCTGTTAGGCCATAAGCATGATATTCCAGGGCAATTTTTTTTCCCTGACAACCGTATTCTCGCATTACCTCCCTAAGGTCAATACCGGGATTTGCACCATCGCGATCCTCCCATATCCGAATATCCTCAATTACTGAGGTAATACGGGACTGGATGCGATCCGCTGAACGGGTTAACAGAAACAGTCCGCCGTCGGAATCCATAAACATCCCCTGGAACATGGTATACCCCGACGTATCGTAGCCGGTAAGATAAAACATGCTCTCCTGACGAAAAATCAAAATCCCGTCGAATCCAGAAACTTTTAATTTTTGTTGAAGGCGTTTCTGTCGCTCTTCAAACTCGTATTTTGTAAAATGTAGCCCCATTTTCACCTACCTCGCTTCACATTTACTGACGCATCTTGAGTTAAAAGCATGCCACCAAACAAACCTTAAGTTTGTCTATTTTCCCTATTAACCATTTCGCGCTCCGATATTAAAAACCAATATTCTCCGCACCTTTCAACGCCAACCTTTGCCTTGCTTCATCTGGTGTGGCTACAGTCAGTGACAGATCTTCAAGAATTCTACGAATTTTGATGACCTGCTGCGCATTAGTTTCGGCCAGCTGTCCTTTCGCCAAATACAAACTATCTTCCAGGCCAACCCGTACATTGCCCCCCATCGTTCCTGCTTTGGTGGTATAGGGCATTTGAAAACGACCCGCAGCCAGCACAGACCACTCGTGATCTTCTCCAAATAATTTCAACGCCATCCGTCGCATATGCATGAGATTTTCCTCATCGGCCCCTATCCCCCCCAATATCCCGAAGATTGTCTGAATAAAAAATGGAGGTTCTATCAGCCCGCGATCTACCAGATGAGCGAGATTATAAAGATGCCCTACGTCGTAACATTCAAATTCAAATCGGGTTCCACAACCCTTACCTAACTTCTCAAGTATTGTTTCAATATCTTTGAAAGTATTCCGAAAAATAAAATCTCTAGTCATTTCCAAAAACTGCGGCTCCCAATCGTGCTTCCATTCAGAATATTTGTCCAGCAGCGGATACAGTCCGAAATTCATCGACCCCATATTCAGTGAAGCCATCTCCGGACTGACATGAAGCGCCGCTTCGATTCTTTCATCTACGGTCATTCCTGGGCCACCACCCGTGGATATATTAATTACCGCGTTGCTACTGTCTCTTATTCTGGGCAAAAACTCCATAAATACAGAAGGATCCGGCGTAGGTCTCCCGCTTTCTGGATTACGGGCATGGAGATGAAGAATCGCAGCACCGGCTTCCGCTGCGGCAATAGCCTGAGTAGCAATTTCGTCTGGAGTGACAGGAAGATGTGGAGACATCGTAGGAGTGTGAATACTCCCAGTTACAGCACAACTAATAATGACTGGCTTGGTACTCATAGCTTTCTTTCCAAATTAAAATAAAACATATTAACGAATACTCAAGACAATTTTTACACAAACTGTCATGAATATCTGCTTCTTATCAACAAAATTTCATTAGCCTGAAAACGGTCAGCCGATCATAATCCAATCTCCTTAATTTTTAACAGGGATCGCATTAGCAGATTGCTGCGCCGGAGTCAGAATGACCGGAATACGTTCAAATCAGCACGCCAATTCGGTCTCTAGGTTTTCGAATGAATTAACTTTACCGTCGACGTTGCGGTGGCAACTAGATTCGAATCCTGAAACAACTCACCGCTCAAATAACCAATGTTTCGGCCACTATGCACCACCCGCCCCAAAGCCGTAAATTTACCGTTACGTGCGCGAGCAACAAAATTCACTTTAATTTCAAGGGTAGCTACCCACTCACACAAGTCGGGTGAACCTATTGCTGCGAATGCCATGACTGCATCCAGCATGCCTGATATGTAGCCACCTTGCACAATATCACCAGAATGACAGAACTCCGGCTTTGTTTTAAATCGCATTTCAAGAGAATTTTGCGTCAGCTTATAATCGATAGCATATCCTTGCAGTGTTTGAACTGCTGGCGGCCATTGTCCGTTAAGAAAATTAACAACATCATCGCCTGTCATTGTTGTGCACCTTTCGTTTTAATAATCTCACGGGCAGCATTATGACCCGGTACACCACTCACCGTTCCCCCAGGCCAGGTACCGGATCCACACAGATATAATCCATCGACAGGCATTTTATAGGACGACCAGCTTGGATCCGGTCTTAATCCAAACATCTGTGCCGGCATCATATCAAGATGCATAATATTTGCATCCCGTAAACCAAACTCGTTTTCCAGATCAACCGGACTTAACGCTCGATAGTCGATAATCCGATCCTTCAATCCGGGCATATAGGCCGACATTATTTCTATACAGCGTTTTGTCATTTTATCCTTTTCTGAGTCCCAACTTCCTTGCGCCAGTTTGACAGGGGCATGCCAGATATTGCAACTCATTATATGCTTGCCCTTGGGAGCCATTTGCGGGCTGGTCATGGAAGGAATTAATCCCAGAATAATCGGTTCCTGCGAGGGTCTGCCAAATTTTCCGTCATCCACCGCCCGCTCCATATAATCCATGCTGGGGGCTAATCGAAACTGACAACTGGCACATACTTTTTCCAGTCCCTTTGGGGCCGCGGCAAATATCGGAACCCGATCGAGCGCTAACGCGAGTTTAAAGGCAGAACCCCGCTGAGGTAAATTTTTAATATTCGCCAAGAATTCAGCTTCAAGCTGATCTTCATCCACCAGATCAATCATCGTAGTTCTGGGATGTAAATTCGACACAACAATCTCTGAGGCAATAAATTCACCACTATCCAGTTCGACTCCTTGAACCACAGCGTCTTTACAAACGATACGAGCCACTGCTGATTCAACTCTGACCTCCCCTCCTCTGGACTCAAAGCTGGCCCGCATAGCCTTTGTTACCGCGCCCATTCCCCCAATAGGCAAACCAGTTGAACCGCGCAAATATTGCTTTCTAGGATCGTGTTTCTGATCAAAACTAGACGAAGCATGCCGGGATGACGCCAGTGAAAGCGGACGCATTAGCAATAAACTCGCAGTACCGGGAGTATAAGGGCCGGCCAGATGCGATGTTGCGCTGATCGCCGCAATCACAGATTTAAGCTCCTCAGACTCGAGCCACTCATCTAACAAATCCTTCAAGCTACCAAGGAATATTTTTGCAAATGCGCGTTCATCATGGGGTGTTTTGAGATTCTCCACCACCTGCTTCAAAGTTGGCGGTTTGTCAAACAAAGAAATTTTAGTTTTTGTAGCAAAATCATTAAGATAAGTAAAAAATCTACTGTAATTTATAACATCTTTTTTTGAGAATTTAGCTATTTCAACCGCCGTCTCTTCAGGGTCGCGCCAGGCAATCATGGCTCGACCGTCAGGAAATGGAACCACTAACGAGGGGTCCGGTGGCACAAATTCGAGACCAAACTTTAGTAATTCAAGATCCTGAACGACTTTAGGTTCGAGTGAACCGGGGGAATTTGGCATGGATGCTTTATAACCGGGGAAAAACTCATACTCGGTGCTTAACCCGCCAACCGTATGACGCCTTTCCAGAATCAGAACTTTTAGCCCTGCTTTAGCGAGATAGCCTGCACAGGTAAGGCCATTATGTCCTGCGCCAAGAATAATAACATCATATTTATCCTTTTTAATCATAAATTTATAGTGACCTGCCCATATTTTTAGGAGTAATGTCTCGTGATCATCTCTGCTATTTTTTCTGCCATCATCATTGTTGGTGCATTGATATTTCCACTGGGAATACTAGGCATAATAGAAGCATCCACCACCCGCAATTTCCTGGTTCCATACACTCGCCCCTGCTCGTCAACCACCGCCAAACTATCGTTACCCATTCGGCAGGTACCGCAGGGGTGCTTAGTCGATCTCAGGTGTTTACGAATAAAATCATTGGTTTGAGACTTATCAATAATACCCGGTCCGGGCAGGATTTCTGTTCCCAGATAATCTGCAAAAGCGGGTGCGTTGAAGATTTCACGGGTTTTTTCAATTCCCTGACGCAATTCAACCAGATCCTGACTGTCCTGAAGATAGTTAAACAGAATCAAAGGGGGCGATTGAGGGTTTGAATCAAGTAATCGAACGGTTCCGCGGCTTCTGGATCTCAATTGACTAATCGCGACCTGAAAGCCGTGTCGTTGTCTTGGCGCTTTGCCGTCATCACCAACCAACAGAGGAAAAAACAACAACTGCAAATCTGGCTGCACGACGTCATTTCGGGACTTGATGTAACCCGCCACTTCAAAATGATTGGTAGCGCCTGGTCCGGTTTTTGTGAGCAACCACTGCAATCCAAGCAGTAACCTGCGATGAAGCCTCAAGCAGGGAGTTGCAGATACCGGTCTGGTGCACTCATATTGAACATTTACGTTGACGTGATCCTGCAGATTAGCCCCCACTCCGGGAGCATTATGAACAACCGTTATTCCTGAATTTTTAAGCTGATCGTTACAACCAATCCCAGAAAGAAGCAGCGTTTTCGGTGAATTGATGGCACCGGCGCTCAGTATTATTTCGTGACGTGCCGTTACTTTAAACACATTACCA
>JAIBDK010000038.1 GCA_024679435.1 Gammaproteobacteria bacterium
TACGGTCTTCAAACTGCTTTAGTTCCTCCGTGATAAAACGCTCCGCATTTTTAATTGTCTGCCTGCGGACATAGTGTTCTGGAACGTTATCTGCCTGAGTGCGTGGGATTTCGATATAGTAGCCGTGTACGCGGTTGTAGCGGACTCTGAGATTGCTTATGGACGTCTGATTTTTCTCACGTTCTTCGAGTTCCAGCAAGAACTCGCTGGAATCTCTCTGCAGGTGTCGAAGTTCCTGAAGTTGATCATCATAGTCATCCTTAAGAACCCCGCCGTCCCGAATCAGGCTCGGCGGATCATCCTTTACAGCTCTCTGCAGAAGGTCGTGCAGATCTGTATTTGGCGTCAGGCAGCTGTTTATTTCAAGTATTCGACCGGCAGAGGTGTCTTCCGTTAATGTCTGTAATTCTGGAATAACTCCCAAAGCAATCTTTAACCGAACCAGGTCTCTTGGTTTTGCGGTTTTCATTGCCACCCTGGCAAGAATTCGTTCCATATCGCTGACCTGTCCGAGGGCTGGATGAAGGTCGGAGAAGCGTTGGTTTCCCAGCAACCAGTCTATGGCATCGTGTCGGCTCTCCAATTCTGATCGATCTCGAACGGGTCCGTTGATCCAACGACGCAACATCCGGGCTCCCATGGGAGATTTACAACGATCCATTAGGCCGATGATGGACAGGTCATTTTTTGAACCTGAATCGATATCGATTTCAAGGTTTTTTCTACTGATTTCATCGATAATGACATTGGCCTTGTCTCGGGAAAATTCAATCCCTCGTATGTGCGGGATATTGCTACCGTGTAAATCAAGGATATATTGGGCAAGTGCTCCTGCAGCTCGTGTTGCCAGAGGAAAATCTTCGCAATCAAATGCGCTCAAACTCTGAGTGCCGAAGATATCGCATAGAATTTGGTCTGCTCGGGAGTTTTCGAAATACCATGCTGGTATTTCCGTTTCAAGCTGGTTGTCGTAAAGACCTGACTGATCCGGAGATATCAGTATTTCTGCGGGATTACGACGTCGCAGTGCGCCGGGCAGCTGCTCTTTGGAACCGACTTCAAAGCCCTGAAACCTGCCGCTGGAAATTTCCAGTGTTGCGATACCAATTTTGCCCTGATCTTCAAGGATGGCAGCAGTAATATTTTCTTCACGATCGTTTAGCAGGCTTTCTTCGGTTAAAGTACCCGGTGTCACTACCCGAACGACTTTTCGTTCCACGGGCCCTTTTGATGCCGCCGGATCACCAATCTGCTCACAAATCGCAACGGTAACTTTCTGCCTAACCAGCTTGGACAGATATTGATCGATACTGTGATAGGGAACACCTGCCATGGGTATTGGGGAACCTGCAGACTTGCCTCTGGCCGTGAGCGTTATATCCAGTAGCTTTGCTGCTTTTTCTGCATCGTCGAAGAAAAGCTCATAAAAATCACCCATCCGGTATAGCAACAAGGTATCTGGGTAGTCTGCCTTGATACTCAGATATTGCTTCATCATTGGGGTATGATTCTCCAGCGTCGTATTGTTGCTGTCAGATTGGCTGGTTTTTATTTTTTGGTTCACGCTTTCGTAACCCTAGACTATCTGAATATCAGGAATCACTTTTAACATTAGACTTTATAAGTGACAGCAGGTCAGTGAACACATGGGGGTTGCCGGCAATGATGTTGCCTGATTCAAGGAATGCTTGTTCGCCGTCAAAGTCGGAAACGATGCCTCTGGATTCCCGCACGATCAAGGAACCCGCAGCCAGGTCCCATATCTGAAGTCCAGGTTGCCAGTAGGCATCTGTTCTGCCACACGCTACGTGGGCCAAATCAAGTGCTGCTGACCCGGTATGGCGAATGCCACCTGATCGAAGCGCGATCGCATTGAGCCCTTTTAACCAGTCTTCAAAATTTGGCAGGTCCCTGGAAGGACATCCGCAGGTAATAATGCTCTGCTTGAGACTGTTTTTGCCACTGACTCGAATACGACGGCTGTTTAACTGCGAGCCCTGATTTCGGGAAGCCGTGAACATTTCATTTCGAAGGGGATCGTAAATAATTCCGTGCTCCATGCGGCCATTCTTTCGGATTCCTATTGAAACAGCAAAGTCGGGATGTCCGTGCAGAAAATTAGTGGTTCCATCCAGAGGGTCTATAATCCATTGATACTCATCGCTGTCGGATTTTTCGGGTGATTTAAGTGTTCCGCTTTCTTCAGCAAGAATTTTGTGTCCGGGATAGAGTTTATGAATGACGTCAATAATTTCGTCTTCGGCCATGCGATCCACTTCGGTGACAAAGTCGTTTCTGCCTTTTTTATCCACGGCGAGTCTATCGATTTGGTCAAGGTAACGAATAATTATATTGCCAGCTTGTCTTGCCGCCTTGACTCCAACGTTTACAATAGGATTCACTGTACTTCCTCAAAATATTTAAGAACGAATCAATCCTTAACCCAAGACACAACAACTTGAAACAAGAGGCTAATCGCCGGTAAGAAATGAAAGAGCTGAATTATATCCGAGTCGTGCTCGTAGAACCTACACATCCAGGTAATATTGGTGCTGCTGCAAGAGCTATGGGAAATATGGGGGTCGAACAGCTTGTTTTGGTTAATCCTTCGGAATTTCCCAGTCCTGTGGCTAGCGCAAGGGCTTCCGGGGCAGATTGGATACTGGAGAATGCACGGGTCTGTACATCTTTGGACGAGGCGTTGGAAGACTGCACTCTCGTGTTCGGGACAACCGCAAGAATGAGATCCATCGAATGGCCGTCACTGGACCCGTGGTCGGCGATGGAAAATGCCAGAGATCGAATTAAGGATACTCCGGTAGCCATTGTCTTCGGAAGGGAGAGCAGTGGATTAAAAAATGAGGAGATGGATCGCTGCCATCATCTGGTTCGAATTCCGGTAAATGATGTGTTTTCTTCATTGAATCTAGGCTCGGCTGTGACCGTAATGCTTTATGAGTTACGCAAAGGGATGATCGTTGCAGAGCAGGAGATCGATCAACACTCGACCACAGATAACAATTTATCTAAACCGGTGGCGAAAAAATCGCGCCAGGAATTTGCCAGCACTGGAGACATGCAGGGCTTTTATGCGCATATGGAAGATGTTCTTCACAAGATTGATTTTTTCGATGGTCGCTCAACCAAGCTTATGAGGAAATTGATACGTTTGTTTAATCGCGCCCAACCCAGCCGCGAAGAGATCAATATCATGAGAGGCATACTCGCAGCCGTTGAATATCGGGAAAAGTGCCGGTCTGATTCTAGCTCTAGCTTAAACTCGAGATGAGTTGACGGGAATTCTTCGACTATCGTTCAGGATGACAGTGGACCGCTATTTTTAGTCGGTTTTCATTTCGTAGGTGTTCCACATGGTTTTAGTCGACAGTTTGTCGTACAAGCCACGCGCCCGATAGTTATCGTCTGCGGTTATCCAGCGGATTTTAGGCCAACCTTTTTGTCGGGCGTGTTTCTGCAACGCATCGAACAGAGTCTCTCCAACTTTTTTTCCGCGACTGGATGGGGCCACAAACATATCGTCCAGAAAACCGATTTCGTTGCCTCCAAGAGGACGAGGCATGCTTCTGACATGGGCAAGGCCGCAAGGTTTATCTTCTCCTTCAAGAAAAGCCAGTAGTGCTTCAACTTCATGGCTTTCATCCATGATCCACGACCACGTGGTTTGCAGAATTTTATCGTTCATTGGTACCTTATAGAATTCTGCATAGCCGTAATAAAGCGGGCACCAGCCTGCATAATCGTCTTCGCTGGCCAGCCTTACGGTTACTGTAGTCGAGGTGTTCATAGATTTCTCAGTTTATTTTTTATGACTTAATTTTAACGGTAGATGTTATTGTTGTGCAGATGCCAAAGCCCGTTTGGTTAATAAGGATAACGACTCTTTTTGTTTTCCCCGTGAATCAAAATTGTCCAGCGACAGCCACCGTCTGAAGGCTGCTTGAATTTGAGGCCATTCTCGGTCCAGGCAGGAAAACCAGGCGGTATCTCGATTTTGACCGCGAACAACCATCATCTGCCGGAAAGTACCTTCGTAGGTGAACCCCAGGCGTTTTGCTGCATTGCAGGATTTTTCATTGAGTGCATTACATTTCCATTCATAACGACGATAGCCAAGGTTAAATGTGTTTTCCATCATCAAATACATCGCTTCGGTGGCGGCAACAGTGCTCTGGAGCGCTGGTGAATAGTGAATGTGTCCAACTTCAATAGATCCGGCGGCTGGGGTTATGCGAAGGTAGCTTGCTACACCGACTGATTTTTGTGTTTGATTGTCGACAATGGCGTAAAAAAACGGGTCGCCGTTAAAACAATATTTTTTCATCCAGTCACGAAAATCTTCAATTCTTTCAAACGGGCCGTAGGGTAAATAAACCCAGTTCCTGCCTTCTGTATCCTGTTGATAGGCATTAAACAAATCGGCACTGTGATTGCCAATATTTAAAGGTTCTAGCGTGCAATGCTCCCCCTTAAGCATGCTGTTACTTGGGCGCTTAGCGCCTTGCCAGTTTTCAACTTCGAAACCGACGACTAAGCCGAGTTCATTTGTCTGGTTTTTCGGTATGGTCATATCTTCCTGGTCATCTATTGGCAGATTTGTTAATGAATATTTCTATAACACATTATCGAGATCATGGACCAGATCAGCATAATCCTCTAGCCCAACGCTTAATCGGAAGATGCCGTCCCCGGCAATATCTCGGTATTTTTTCAGTTCATTATTCTCAAGCTTGAAGGAATTTTGAATCAGATCTTCGGTCTCCATGAGATAAATCAGGCTTCTGTGGTGACCCAGAGATACAGCGTAGTGAATGATTTGTAGACGATCCATCATTTTTCTTGCTGTATTAACTGGCCGTTTGACTCGGAACGCGATCATTCCCGAAAAGTTATCCATTTGCCGGAGAGCCAGGGTATGCTGAGGGTGAGATTTCAAACCGGGATAGCGAATAATTTCAACAGCTGAGTGGGATTCTAGATACTTAGCTACCGCGAGCGCATTATCCTGGTGACAACGCATTCGTAGGGGCAGCGTGGCAGCGCCACGCATTATTAGCCAGGCATTGAAAGGCGATAATGTCCCGCCGTAATGCATGACCCCAGATTCTCGAAGTCTTGTTATCATCTCCCCGCTTCCAAGAACGGCTCCCCCTAGCGCATCACCGTGGCCGCCAATATATTTGGTCAGTGAATGCAATACCAGATCAGCGCCAAGTTCCAGAGGTCTGGTGGCGATGGGGCTGGCAAATGTCGAATCGACGACAAGTATCGCGTTATTTTTATGGGCTATCTCCGCCGTTGCCTTGATGTCGGTTATTCTAAGTAGTGGATTAGAGGGTGTTTCAATCCAGATGATCTTTGTATTGGACCGAACAGCGTGGTTGATTTCTTCGATATTTGATGTATCGACAGGTGTGACTTGAATGCCATTTTTCGGTAACAAGTTGCGGGTAATTTCAGCAGTTCCGGGATAATTAGTATTGCTGATGACAATATGGTCTCCGCTTTTTAATTGACTGAACAGTATTCCTGTTGAGGCAGCCATTCCGGATGCAAAGGTAATGCACTGATCCGCATTTTCCATCACGCATAATTTGGTTTCCAGCTGTCGATTTGTGGGGTTAGACCAGCGAGAGTAAATATAGGGTGTATGTTCATCCATGTTGTTGACTGAAAAACTGACAGGTTCATCAACAACATAAGTGCTGGACATCACGATATTTGGACTGGAAGCGCCGGTGTCACGGTCGGGTTCTTCACCTGCGTGAATGGCGTCAGTCTGGGGGCCGGTTGGGTGATTTGCTCTGGAGGTCATTTTTATATATTGCTGTTATATCAACTTTATGATTTGCGCTAAATGATGAATGCGATTTTTACAAAGATGGATTAAATAGACTATATTCAGATTCTACAAGGCAGAGTATAAGAAAGCCTATATTTTTAATCTGGATATTCTCGGATGTTAACCGACCTGAAGCGTAAATTTACCCCTTACTATATTGATATTTTGAATTGCGAGTACGCTAGTGGCTGGTGTTTCCATCGTGTATTTCGGAATTCTCCGCCCGTCATAAGCTTTCGCCAGGCCGGCAAAATCATGGGAGAAGTGTGTTGCAATCTGCTGCGTCAGGATCTTAAGGACCAGGAATTGCATCCTACCGGTTACTGTGGATTCGAATGTGTTTTCGCCAAGCCTCTGGATCATGAGTCTGGCGCCCCGGTAAGTGTCCATATCAATGGTTCGAGTTCGTCTGTATTTACTTACAGTTCAGAGCAGATTCTGGATGTATTCAAGCCCGACGGTAATCCCATTTTTTTTATGCATATCCCAAAAACAGCGGGAACCTCATTTAACAATTATATTCGACAGTATTTCGGCTACCAGATGAGCCATACCCATATTCAAACTACGCCCCTTGAACGGCAGCGGGAAATGGCCAATACCAGCCACTTTTTGTCTGGGCATGTCACGCTGGAGCATATCCCGACTATATTCAATGATCGCCAGAGCGTGCATCGGCATTCCATTGTTCGGCAACCTCTTAAACAACTGCATAGTCATATTGGATGGGTCAAGGGCATTGCGCTGGATCCCAACGGTGATTTTTACCGAAAACATCATTCCCTGGTGCAGGAAATGGGTCAGGACCTGTTTAAAACAGATCTTTCGAAGCCGGAAAATCTTCGGGAACTGGCGGCCAGCCTGGATGGGTTTCAAATTGATTTTTTTGATAATATCCAAACTCGTTATTTCCTCGATTATCGCCCGGACAGAGTAACCGAAGAGGATTGTAAAAACGCTATTTCCAATATTTCACAATTCAAAACGATTGGATTAACTGAATCATTTAACCGATACACCGGAGAGTTTTGTGATTTTTACGGAATCACCCAAAAACCTATCACGTCTGTTCATAACCCCTCTAAAGTCAAACCTCTGTTCGATATCAACGACCCGGCATCCAGAGCAGCGATCGAACCTCTGGTCCAATACGATATTGCCCTTTATAACGAAATTGCCCGACAGAAAAATTCCTGACTACCCGGTTTATATTTGAGGTTGGAGATTTCGGGTATTCGTTGGCCAACAGGGTCGCTAGTAGACGACGATGGCGAGTCTTTCCCCAGATGGGTATGTGTTAGCTGCCCGCCATATTCTGGCAGTATAATCAATCTGTATTTCTAAAAACAAATGACGCTTAAATTATGCGAAGAAACAGAAAAGCCAAGATTGTTGCAACATTAGGCCCGGTGAGTTCTGACCGGGCCGTTATCCGCGACTTGTTCGATAACGGGGTGGATGTTTTCAGACTTAATTTTAGTCACGGAACCCACGAAGATCATAAACAAAGGTTGGAGTTCATTCGGGAACTGGAGCTGGAGGTTGGAAGACCTGTTGGTGTTCTTATGGATATCCAAGGACCGAAATTGCGTTTAGGTAAGTTCCGGGACGATAAGGCTAATCTAAAGAAAGGCAGGAAATTCAGACTCGATATGAGTGATGAATTAGGCGGTAAGCGCAGAGCCTCGTTACCGCATCCAGAAATTTTTGCGGCGTTAAAACCCGGAAGTGAGGTGGTGATCGATGATGGTCGTGTCCGGCTGGAGGTTGTCGATTGCGGAGTTGATCATGCGGAGACACGAGTCGTAGTGGGAGGCGTGGTCAGTAACAATAAGGGAGTTAACGTTCCAGACGTTATATTGCCGATATCTGTCCTTACTGAAAAAGACAAAAGGGATCTTGCCTATGGATTGAAACTTGGTTTTGACTGGGTCGCCCAATCTTTCGTCCAACAGCCTGCAGATGTAATGGAATTGCGGGAAATAGTGGGCGATAAGGCAAAAATTATGGTTAAGCTTGAGAAGCCTTCGGCATTGGAAAAATTGGACGATATCCTGAAAATTTGTGACGGTATTATGGTTGCCCGAGGTGATCTGGGTGTTGAATTGCCACCCCAGCAAGTTCCGGTAGCGCAGAAAAAAATAATTCGACGGTGTCGTGGTGCTGGAAAACCGGTGGTGGTCGCGACTCATATGCTGGAATCCATGGTAACAAATCCAGTGCCTACTCGGGCAGAAGCGTCGGATGTAGCAACGGCTATTTATGATGGTGCGGATGCGGTTATGCTTTCAGCCGAATCCGCGGCGGGAGAGTATCCCGTGCGTTCGGTAAAAATGATGAATGATATTATTGAGGAAGTGGAGGACGATCCGGCCTATCCGGCGATTCTGGATTCGCAGCGACCTCAGCCTGACAATACGACTGCGGATGCTATCTGCAATGGTTTGCAGAGTATTACAAATATTCTTTCTTCGGCGGCAACGGTTACTTACACCGCATCCGGCAGCACCACATTAAGGGCCGCCCGTGAGAGACCTCATGCTCCCATTCTGAGTTTGACGCCTCTGGTTCAGACTGCTCGTCATTTATCCATAGCCTGGGGGGTTCACGCTGTGGCTGTCGATGTGGCTAATGAGGCTGCAGAAGTCGATGATGTTATCAATGAGGCCAAAGCAATTGCTGTTCGTGAGCGCTTTGCGGGATCAGGCGAAGCAATAGTTATAGCCGCCGGTTTGCCATTTGGAACGTCCGGAACGACGAATCTGATCCACGTTGCCTGGATTGATTAGCCTGGATAAATGGTTTCAAAGCCTGCAAGATTTGGTATACAATATACCAAGTCACCAATAAAATAATCTTATTACAAAAAATATAGAGAATGCAGTGGGTCTAACATGCAGTGCCTGCGCCGCACGGCCCCTGTTGATGCTTAATCCGTTGCGGACAAAAAAGAGAGCACGTTGATTTTGAGGGTTTCCGCTAAACTGGGAACGGTTATCGATGCGCTATAATCATTACTCACTTATTAATTTTATCTTTTTATGAATATTCACGAATATCAGGCCAAATCACTATTAGCTGATTTTGGAGTTGCGGTGCCTCAGGGTAAAGTTGCATATACCGTTGATGAGGCAGTGGAGGCAGCCAGGGAACTGGGTGGTCCCGTGTGGGTCGTAAAGGCTCAAATACATGCGGGAGGTCGAGGCAAAGGCGGGGGTGTAAAGGTGGTCAGCTCGATGGAGGATCTGGCGACGACTGCCGGCGAGATCCTGGGTATGCAACTGGTTACGCATCAAACCGGACCTCAAGGCCAAAAAGTGAAACGACTATATATTGAAGATGGCTGTGATATTGCACGAGAGTTATATCTGGGCATGCTGGTTGATCGAGGCTCAAGTCGGGTTACTGTGATTGCTTCCACCGAAGGCGGTATGGATATAGAGGAGGTGGCTGCCAACTCCCCGGAAAAAATCATCAAGGTTATCATCGATCCCGCGACCGGATTGCAGCCTTTTCATGCCCGTAAACTGGCGTTTGGGTTAGGTCTTGAAGGTAAGCAGGTGAGCTCAGCGATTCGCTTTATGCAGGCTATGTATAGCGCTTTTAACCAACTTGATGCCAGTATGGTGGAAATAAATCCTCTGGTTGTAACCGGTGGTGGAGAGTTGATTGCCCTTGACGCAAAAATGAATTTTGATAGTAATGCGCTTTACAGACAGGCTGCGGTAGAGGCATTACGTGATAAGGATGAAGAGGACCCTGCAGAAGTCGAGGCTAGTGCCCATGAGCTTAATTACATCAAGCTTGATGGTTCCATCGGCTGTATGGTGAATGGAGCCGGCCTCGCGATGGCAACGATGGATATTATTCAGTTGTATGGTAGTTCGCCAGCTAACTTTCTCGACGTAGGCGGTGGGGCAACCACGGAGAGAGTAACAATTGCGTTTAAGATTATTTTGTCAGATCCCAACGTGAAAGGAATTTTGGTAAATATTTTTGGCGGAATTATGCGTTGCGACGTCATAGCAGAGGGCATTATCGAGGGCGCTAAAATCGTCAACCTCGATGTTCCTCTGGTCGTGAGACTTGAGGGTACTAACGTAGACAAAGGTAAGGAAATTCTTGCGAATTCCGGTCTTCCCATAATTTCCGCTGATAATCTTGCCGATGCTGCAGATAAAGTGGTTAAAGCTGTGGCAGGGGCGTAGAAATGTCAGTGCTGGTTAGCAAAAATACGAAAGTAATCTGTCAGGGCTTTACGGGCTCTCAGGCAACATTTCACAGCGAACAGGCTATCGCTTACGGTACCCAAATGGTGGGAGGGGTAACACCCGGAAAGGGTGGGATGTCTCATCTTGGTTTGCCGGTATATAACACTGTTTCTGAAGCGGTAGATAAAACGGGTGCAAACGCATCCGTTATTTATGTGCCGCCACCGTTCGCTGGAGATGCAATTCTCGAAGCTATCGATGCTGAAATACCGCTGGTTGTCTGTATTACAGAGGGTGTCCCTGTTCTTGATATGATTCGTGCGAAACGGGCGCTTGAGGGTTCCGGCACACGTCTTATCGGTCCTAACTGCCCGGGGATCATAACCCCGAATGAGTGCAAAATTGGAATTATGCCGGGCCATATCCATAAGAAAGGCAGCGTAGGAATCGTTTCGCGATCCGGTACTTTAACGTACGAAGCCGTGGCTCAAACCACCGCAGAAGGGATGGGGCAAAGTACCTGTATTGGAATTGGTGGAGATCCGGTAAACGGCACTAATTTTATTGATTGCCTGGAAATGTTTTTGGCGGACCCGGAAACTGAATCTATTATTATGATTGGTGAAATTGGCGGTACCGCGGAAGAAGAAGCGGCAGATTTCATTAAGCAAAGTAAAACCAGTAAGCCTGTTTGCGGTTTTATAGCCGGAGTGACGGCACCCCCCGGCAGGCGAATGGGGCATGCAGGTGCCATTATTGCAGGCGGAAAAGGTGGCGCTGATGAAAAAATTGAAGCGCTGAAAAGTGCCGGAATTGCTGTGGCAGATTCGCCAGCGTCGCTGGGAAGTACGTTGAAAAGCACTTTATCCTAGACACTCTGTGAATCGTTAGTCGGAAATTTTAACCATTACTGTACCGTTGCCTGTGGTTTTGACAAAACCACAGGAAAATTGATTAAAATCGCCACGAATTTATTAGACCCTAAAATTTTACCGGTTCGGAACATAAACACATGAGTGCTGTAAAACATATCGCTGTCAAACGAGGGCATCCCGGTCGTGGCAAGAAAAAAACAAGCTCAACTACCAAGGGCCGCCAGGTAATCCCCTCTGCTTTAGAAGAGGTAAAGGTTTTGCTGGGCGGGTTGCCAATTCGGCGGGACCTGTTGATTGAGTATCTGCATCTTATTCAGGATGCTTTTGGGCATCTGTCCAGTGCGCATCTCGCCGCATTGGCTGCTCATGTGAATCTCTCTCAGACCGAAGTGTACGAGGTGGCAACATTCTATGCGCATTTTGATGTGGTCAAAGAGGGTGAAACCGCACCTCCGGCCACGACCATAAGAGTGTGCGACAGCATCGCTTGTCAACTTGCAGGCGCCGAATTGCTTATTTCTCAGCTTGAGTCCGGTACGGCAGAAAATATACGAATACTGCGCGCGCCGTGCATGGGTCGTTGTGACTCCGCGCCGGTGGTCGAAGTCGGACACAATCACGTTGTTCATGCCGACGCAGAGCATGTCATTGAAGTGGCTCAACACGGACATATTCACCCTCAAATTCCGGAATATACGAA
>JAIBDK010000273.1 GCA_024679435.1 Gammaproteobacteria bacterium
AAAGGCTCTGGTCAGCGCATAATGCCCCGCAGTGGCGAATACTGCGACTAGAGCCAGCCACAACAATTCATCTAACTGTGGGGTTCTCCACTGCATCAGCGCCCCAGGCAACAGAGTCAACGTGCAAAAAATTGTTAACATCACTAATATATCCCCAGATTGTTCGGTTCGGGTAAGCTTTTTTGCAAACAGGAATGAGATAGCAAAACAGGGAGCCGCACAGAACTGCGCCAGTGATCCCATAGAAACTTCATTAAAACCCGGTCTTAAAATGATCAGGGTTCCGAAAAACCCAATAATAATGGCCAAAATTCTTCTGAACCTGATCCGCTCTCCGAAAATAACAATCGCACCCAGCGCGGTAAAAATCGGAGTCGTGTACCCGATAGCAGTGACTTCAGCAATCGGTATTCTGGCCATGGCGAAAAACCAAAGCATGACGGCCACACCATGAGCGAGTCCTCTGAGCGCATAAAACTTAACATTTGGAAATGTCATAGTACGAAAAGACATTTTGATAATCGCCGGGATCACGAGTAGTAGCCCGATCGCATAACGGATAAACGCCGCCTGCACCGCAGGCAAATCAGATCCGAGATGTCTTACTAGCACCGTGACGGCGACAAACATCAGCCCAGCTAAAACTACCCACATTATTCCCTGTGAATGTCCCTTGCTTTTCATAAAAATCCGGCTCGTATTAATTTTCTTAAAAATCGCTACGCCCGGACAGAGATGCCCGAACTCATGCAAGCATAGCCGATCACCTAAACGATGGGGCTTTAAATTTGATCCAAAAAGGCAACCTCAGCAAGCCCTGTTCCTGCCCGTCAATCCATATTTTGAAGTCGCTTTAAAAAGCGAAAAAAACAACGACACAAATTTATAGTTGCTCAATTACGGTTTTTACGTAAAATATAAAAATAATAATTCAGGGTAACTTGAGCCGCCCGATCGACTTGTTAAGTAGGGACTGAAAATCACAGCCAAAAATGTTATAAGTAGCCTTTACGGCGTAATTCTCGCAACCCCGACTGTTAGCCGACTTGTAATTGATGAGTTATATTAATAGTTAACAAAGATCACCAACAGCGACGCCTACACCGACATAACCAAACATAACGATAAGAGCAGGTTGATTAAACACTATGGCAAATGATAACGACGCATACGTTCGCTTTGAGAATGTGCAAAAAAGCTACGACGGTGAAAACCTGGTCGTAAAGGATTTTAACCTGGCCGTGCAAAGCGGTGAATTTCTCACAATGCTTGGTCCATCAGGATCCGGTAAAACAACCTGTTTGATGATGTTGGCTGGATTTGAAACAGCCACCAGCGGTGAAATTATTCTTGATGGAACCTCTATCAACAACGTACCACCCTGGAAAAGAGAAATTGGCATGGTGTTCCAGAATTATGCGCTCTTCCCGCATCTGACGGTTGGTGAAAACCTTGCTTATCCCCTCCAGGTGCGAGGGTTGGACAAATCCACTATCGATCAAAAAGTGAAAATAGCACTCGACATGGTGCAACTGGGTGCCTTTGGTGGTCGACGTCCCGGACAGCTCTCCGGCGGGCAGCAACAACGCGTAGCAGTCGCCCGGGCCCTTGTTTTTGAACCCAAGCTCGTTCTTATGGACGAACCTTTGGGTGCGCTGGACAAGCAACTGCGGGAACAGATGCAATATGAGATAAAACACATACATGAAAACCTCGGTGTAACCGTGGTTTATGTCACCCACGATCAGTCAGAGGCATTGACCATGTCTAATCGTGTCTGCGTATTCGATGATGGCGTAGTCCAGCAACTGGCACCGCCGGATGAATTATATGAGAAACCCCAAAATGCATTTGTTGCCCAGTTTATCGGTGAAAACAACAAGCTGATGGGCGAGGTAATGGAAGTAAACGGTGAGGAGTGTGACGTAAAGGTTGAAACGGGAGAAATAATCAGGTCTCTCGCGGTCAACATTCCCGGGGTCGGCGGAAAAACGACCCTTTCGCTGCGACCTGAGCGGGTCACTATCAAGCCCGAAGCTGGCCAGTGCCCGAACAACGTTCAGGGTGAAGTAAAAGAACTGATTTATCTCGGCGATCATATTCGAGCCCGACTCGCGCTTTGTGGGCAAGACGAATTTATCGTAAAAGTACCGAATTCGTCGACGCACACTCAGTTGCAAGAAGGAGAAACCGTTAATGTAGGCTGGTTGTCAAGTGACTGTCGCGCACTTGATGCTCAGGTATAGGGCAGGAGGATAGCAATGAATACTATAGCCGGTACCCAACCTCAGGCCATCATGATCGATGGCGTGCCCCTCAAAGATCAACTAGCCAAGGCAGAACGGAAGAAAAAAATCACCGCTTTTTTGTTGGTAGCGCCATTACTGGCATTCATCCTTTTCACCTTCATTATTCCTATAGGCAATATGCTATTTCGGAGCATAGACAACCCAAGAATGACTGAGCTGGCGCCCCGATTGGTAGCCGATCTCGACCAATGGGATGGAAAAGATGTTCCGGGAGAGGAAACCTTTCAAATTCTGTTTGAGGAACTTCAGGAGAACATAAAAAATGGCACTATCGGTAAGATAGCAACCCATGTGAATTACAGCCTGACGGGCGCGCGTAGCATGATTGTAAAATCAAAGCGCAAGTTTAAAAAAATATCGGGTCCACCTTACAAGGATCAGATAATCGAACAAGAACCTCGCTGGGGCGAACTTAGAACCTGGCAAATTATTAAGCAAGTCAGCGATCCAACCACAACGGCCTATTTCCTCAACGCCGTAGATAAGGGTTACGATCTGGAAGGCAACGTCGTCAGTCAACCAGAGGAAAAGCAGATATACGTCAAACTGTTTGTTCGTACCCTCTGGATCAGTGCACTGGTGATGCTTTTGACGCTGGTTCTGGGGTATCCGATAGCCTATCTGATCTCTACTACGCCCCCGAGAATCAGCAATCTTCTAATTATCATGGTTTTGTTACCCTTTTGGACCTCATTACTTGTGCGAACCACGTCATGGATAGTATTACTTCAGACCCAGGGTGTCTTAAATGACATCATGGTCTGGATCGGTTTGGTATCTGAGGATGGTCGTATTCAGATGATATATAATTTAAACGGCACGCTGGTTGCAATGACCCAGATTCTTCTGCCGTTTATGGTATTGCCCATGTACAGCGTCATGAAAACCATACCGTTGTCACAATTACGTGCCTCGCAATCGCTAGGTGCAACGCCGTTCAGAACGTTCTTCAAAATTTTCTGGCCGCAGTCCATTCCTGGAATTGGTGCCGGTGGCTTGCTGGTATTTGTATTATCGGTGGGCTACTACATAACCCCCGCTCTGGTAGGCGGAGCATCCGGGCAGATGATCAGTAACCAGATAGCCTTTCATATGCGTAGCTCTCTGAACTGGGGTCTTGCAGCTGCGATGGGCACCATTCTGTTGGCTGCCGTAATGGTGCTGTATTGGCTCTATGACCGTGTTGTCGGCATAGATAACATGAAATTAGGTTAGGGGGGCGTATCATGGCATTACCAGCATATACAGGCACCCTCGGTCGGGTATGGCACTACACTTTTCTGATTATTTGTGGACTGGTGTTTTTCCTGCTGATGGCACCGATAATGGTGATCATACCGCTGTCCTTTAACGCAGAGCCTTATTTCACCTTCTCAGAGGCAATGGTGCGACTCGACCCCGATGCTTACTCCGTTCGGTGGTATCAGGATGTCCTGGGTATTGGCGAGGGCACCGGTGCGAATCGCGGCCACGAATGGGCGTTCTCGGCCCGAAACAGTATGGTAATAGCAATCTTTGCGACGTTACTAGCCACAACCATCGGCACACTGGCAGCAGTGGGATTAAGTCGGCCACAGATGCCCTATCGGCGCCCTATTATGGCGGTGTTGATCTCCCCATTGATTGTGCCTATCATTATTACTGCGGCGGGCATGTTCTTCTTTTATTCGAAAGTTGGACTTGCATACACGCATTTGGGGGTGGTCCTTGCTCACGCCGCAATCGGAACACCGTTTGTTGTCATTACGGTAACGGCTACCCTGGTAGGATTTGATG
>JAIBDK010000162.1 GCA_024679435.1 Gammaproteobacteria bacterium
GCTGCAGCTACCTGGCTGGTTTCGGCTACCGCCATAGCAGCTACTGAGTTAACCGTCTACACCGCGGTTGAAGCAGAAGATCTGAAGAAGTATGCGGAGCGATTCAACGCCGAGCATCCTGATATCAATATCAACTGGGTAAGAGATTCTACCGGTATCGTAACGGCCAAGCTGTTGGCTGAAAAAGACAACCCTCAGGCGGATGTTATCTGGGGTCTGGCGGCCACCAGTCTTTTGCTGATGAAAGGAGAGGGCATGTTGGAAGCTTATGCGCCTGCAGGGCTTGATGGGCTGGATCCAAAGTTTTCAGATAAAGCAAGTCCGCCGTCATGGGTGGGTATGGATGCCTGGGTTGCTGCCGTATGCGTTAACACGGTAGAAGCTGAAGCCAATAATCTTCCTATGCCAAGTTCATGGAAAGATTTGACTAATCCTGTCTACAAGGATCATATCGCCATGCCGAATCCGAATTCATCGGGAACCGGTTTCCTCGACGTATCCAGCTGGTTACAGATTTTTGGTGAAGAAGAAGGCTGGGCATTTATGGATGGTCTCCATAAAAATATCCATCACTACACGCACTCAGGTTCCAAGCCCTGTAAGCAGGCTGCCTCGGGTGAAGTTGCCATTGGGGTTTCTTTCGCATTCCGTGGTGCCAAGTCCAAAGCCAAGGGCGCGCCGCTCGAAATTATTATTCCTTCTGAAGGAATTGGGTGGGACATGGAAGCAACTGCTATCGTAAAAGGTACGGACAAAATGGAAGCGGCAAAGACGCTGGTTGACTGGTCTATCACTGATAACGCCAACAAGATGTACAACGAAGGTTATGCTGTCATTGGAAAGCAAGCGCTTGCCAAGCCCGTTGAGCATTTCCCGGAAAACATTCCTGAGGCGATGATTGATAACGATTTTGAATGGGCTGCACAAAATAGAAAGCGTATTCTGAGTGAATGGCAGAGCCGGTACGATTCAAAATCAGAGCCAAAAAGCTAATTAAACGCATTTAACTTAGATAATGTTTTAATTCTTATCTAACCCGGCACCGGCCTGTTCTGGTGTCGGGTTTTTTATGGCTCCCGCTTCGGGCGGGATTGTTGAATAGAATTATTAAGTGATTGGATTCGATACAAAAAAATAATGATCAACTTATAGTAACCAATAGAATGGTTAGCAATAATTATGAATGATGCCACGACCCAGCCCAGTTCCGGCGCTCCTTACCTCAGGATAGCGGATCTCACCAAGAAGTTCGGGGATTTTACCGCGCTTAAAGACATCTCTTTGGAAGTATTTGAAGGCGAATTTGTCTGTTTTCTCGGTCCATCAGGGTGCGGAAAGACAACTCTTCTGAGAGCCATAGCCGGTCTCGATATCCAGACTTACGGTAAAGTGGAACAGGGGGGTAAGGATGTTTCAGTTTTGCCCCCTGCAGAGCGCGATTTCGGAATCGTTTTTCAGTCCTACGCATTGTTTCCAAATTTGTCTATACGAAAAAATATAGCTTATGGTCTTGAGAATCAGAAACTGGCGAAAGTCGCAATCGATAATCGGGTTCAGGAATTACTCGATTTGGTCGGTTTGTCTGATCAGGGTGAAAAGTATCCTGCACAATTGTCCGGGGGGCAGCAACAACGAGTCGCCCTGGCACGGGCGATAGCCATTTCTCCGGGTCTGCTTTTGCTAGACGAACCGTTATCAGCGTTAGATGCCAAAGTGCGGGTAATGTTGCGGCATGAAATAAAGGAATTGCAGCGTAAACTGGGTGTTACTACCGTGATGGTAACTCATGATCAGGAAGAAGCGCTGACCATGGCGGACAGAATAGTGGTAATGAACGACGGTGTTATTGAGCAAGTCGGTAGCCCCGAGGAAATTTACAATACTCCGGCGACGCGTTTCGTTGCGGATTTTATTGGCACGATGAATTTTGTGCCGGCACAGTCATCACGAAAGGGTGAGATTACCATTGGTAGTACGACGCTCAACTGTGATCTTGCCACTGGGTCAGGTAATTTAATTGCCGCAATCAGACCCGAAGATATTCAGGTAGGTAGCGGGCATCAAAACAGTTTTACAGCGATTGTTGAATCCATGGAGTTTCTGGGAGCATTTGTCCGGGCAGAGCTGTCTAGTGTTTCACTGGGTGACGCTCGATTGCTTGCCGACTTTTCAGCCAATGTGGTAAGAGGCGAACAGCTTGCCAAAGGTATCGAACTTCCGGTCTCGTTGCCCGGTGAGAGCATTCGACTGTATGCTCAATAAGATTCTGGTTGTGGTGTTTTTTCATCACCGCACATTGTTGAGTTTTTCTGGTAATTTACTGGAAAATTCAAACCAAATATTGCAAGAAACAATAACAATAAATTGATACAGGAACGAATGCACACTAGTCAGTTAGACAAAGTCGTAAAGCCAAAGTCGAGCAGGGATGATCGTCAGATGCTGATGTTCATGATAGTGATTGCGAGCTATCTTGTCTTTGCCTTGGCGTTGCCGCTCTATACGATTCTTTCCAAGAGTTTCAAAAATAACGACGGTGACTTTGTCGGTCTCGGTAATTATGTCGAATATTTTAATACACCGGCTCTGGTGTATTCGATACAAAACAGTTTAACGATCTCCCTGATCACCACGGTGATTTCGGTATCCATCGCCTTTATGTTGGCATACGGTCTTAATCGCAGTTGTATGCCGTTCAAGGGAACATTCAAGGCTATCGCTATGATCCCGATTCTGGTGCCTTCGTTATTGCCGGGTATTGCTCTTATATATCTGTTCGGCAAGCAGGGAATGATTCGCTGGTTGTTGTTTGGGCATGATATTTACGGCCCCATCGGGATTGTTATTTCTGAAGTGTTTTTTACGCTCCCCCATGCGTTAATTATTATCATGACGGCGCTTTCCATCGCGGATGCCAGGTTATATGAAGCCGCTGATTCGTTGCGTACCAGTAAGCTCAAGATTTTCTTTACCGTTACCTTGCCCGGCGCGCGCTATGGATTGATAAGCGCGGCTTTCGTTGTTTTCACTCTGACCATTACTGATTTTGGTGCACCGAAAGTCATCGGTGGTGGTTACAACGTTCTGGCAACAGATATCTATAAGCAGGTGATAGGACAGCAGAATTTTGAGATGGGCGCGGTGGTTAGTTTGATTTTGTTATTGCCTGCTGCGGTTGCCTTTATGGTGGATCGAATTGTTCAGCGAAAGCAGGTGGCTCTGCTTTCTGCCAGAGCGGTTGCCCTGGAACCCAAGCCTTCCACAGTATTTGATCGGGCAATGCTGGGTTATTCGATTTTGATCAGTATTTTTATACTGGGAATTCTGGGAACCTGTCAGTATGCTGCTCTGATCAAGTTTTATCCTTATGATCTTACTATGGGTTTGTCCAATTATCAGTTTGATTTAATGGACGGTGGTGGTTGGGATTCCTATTTTAATTCCCTTGAGTTGGGAGCATGGACAGCGGTAATCGGTACCACTGTCGTTTTTCTCGGTGCCTTTATGGTCGAGAAGGGAAAGGGGTTTAAACAAGGTAGAAACATATTCCAGTTTCTTGCCATGTTACCCATGGCCGTGCCCGGCCTTGTCTTGGGATTGGCGTATATATTTTTCTTTAATGCACCCAACAATCCATTTCATTTTATCTATCACACCATGGCGATACTGGTTGTGAGTACCGTGGTCCACTTTTATACGGTGTCTCACCTGACGGCGATTACCGCACTTAAGCAAATGGATAAGGAGTTTGAATCTGTGGGAGCATCGTTAAAAGCCCCGTTTTATAAAACTTTCACTAAAATTACCGTTCCGGTATGTTTGCCTGCAATTCTGGATATCAGTATCTATTTGTTTGTCAATGCGATGACGACTGTATCTGCAGTGGTGTTTCTATATGGACCACATACAGCGCTGGCATCTGTGGCCGTGTTAAACATGGATGATGCCGGCGATATTGCGCCGGCTGCAGCGATGGGTATGATGATTTTTTATACCAATGCGGGCGTTAGGATTGTGCACGGGCTGCTGTCCAGGGGTGTTCTAAAGAAGACGCAGGCCTGGCGGGCACGCTAACCGTTTATTATAGAACACACGCCTGGCCGTCATCCTGGGCGCAGTCGAAGGAGCTTATGGGGCGCTCTGGGTTTAAATTGAGTTTTCGTTAGGGGATTTTCCAGTATATTTTTCCGCTTCGGTCGGAATGACAAACAAGCGGTGCGATTTCAACCGGCCAATGAAAGATTGGAATCACGCAATGAGTTGTTTACCTGAGTGAGTAGACCCTCTCGCTCTAAGGCAGAGCGGTTAAACCGCCGTCCACCACAAGCTCGGTACCGGTAATATAGGAGGCGTTGTCAGATAGCAAAAACAACGCTGCGTTGGCCATATCTTCCGCTTTACCCAGCCGCTTCATGGGAATATGTTCTGCAACACTCAATTGAATATCGGGTTTTCCCTGCCAGCGTTCTTGCATCGGTGTGAGGGCGGGCCCGGGCAAGATAACGTTGGATCGAACCTGGTCTGCCGCATACTGGGTGGCCAGAGATTTCGACAATCTTATCAACGCCGCTTTGGATGCTCCATAGGCGTCCTGAGGGGCCATATCACCACTTAAGGCGTCTATGGAAGAGAAGTGCACCATGGAGGAAGCATCCGCCTTTTTTAGATGCGGTACCGCATATTTTACGATTAATGCGATGGAGCGGAGATTGATATTGAAGACCTGATCCCATATTTCCATGTCAATATCTTCCACAGCCTTGTCTTTGCCGATCCAAAGCACGCCTAACGTATTGATCAGATACTCGATCCCACCAAAACGCTCTGCAGCGGTGGATACAAGGTTACTTACAGCATCTGCATTCGTCAGATCGCATTGTACGTAAATCCATTCACCGGGGCCATCCGGGATAGCGTTCGGTTGCGCCTTGATGTCTGCCAGAGTGACATTGATTCCCCGGCGGATTAACTGGGAAGCGATTTCAAATCCCATACCTCCGCCTGCGCCGGCAACCAGAGCTGTTTTTCCAGAAAATTTCATACTTTTAGAACCTTGATTGAATATTAAAAAGTTATTTAAAACTGCAGATTTATAGAATCTATAAACCGACTCGATGCCGCGGTGACTGTCGTGTTACCGGCCCATTATCCGATAGATAGGTTTCAGTAAGCCCTTTCTCATCGTGATTCATTCGCCATGAAATCAGTTTCTGGGCATAGATTAAAACCTGTTTCTGATAGGTTGGGTCCTCTGCAACATTTTTCAGTTCATTGGGGTCTTTTGTAAGATCAAAGAAAAGAGGAGGCAGTGCTGTGAAATGGACATACTTAAAGTAATCATCCCGAATCACATTTAAACTGCATTGATGCTGAGTCAGGTTAAGTTCTGCTTCCACGTTGTTACTTAGAATATCTCTGAAATCGTATTCCCAGTGAACCTCTCGCCGCCATCCAGACGGGGCTTTTCCGGTTGTAACAAATGGCAGGAGGGAATAGCCATCGCATTGCCCGGGAATGTCGAGATCAAGAACTTCCAGAATAGTGGGCATGATATCAATGTTTTCAGTAAAGCTTTCGACCTGGCAACCTCTGCCGGGGTCTGCAGTGTTGCGAGGATCTCGAATGATCAACGGAACATGATAAGAAGAATCAAAGTATCCGCTTTTGCTCATCAGCCAGTGATCACCCATTTGTTCACCGTGATCGGATGTGAATATAATCAGGGTGTCGTTCCATTGACCGAGTTGATGAATGGCATCGAAAAGGAAACCAAGATAGTCGTCAAC
>JAIBDK010000146.1 GCA_024679435.1 Gammaproteobacteria bacterium
CCATGCACTGGGAGTCGATAACGAGTCGGTTTACCATCCACCTCGGATGGAATCTGTTCCCCACACCTACTATGATTCATTTAGCGGATATTACAGAACAGTTTATAGATACGTTCACGTACCCGGCTATACCAGCAATCATGTCATCGTTAGGCTTGAAACCAATCTTTACGATAGTGCTACCCAGGATTTATTATGGTCGGCACAGTCGAAATCTGTTGACCCGGCATCCCTTGAAAAACTAATATCGGAACTCGCAAGGGAAGTAACTTCGGAACTACGAACCGCTGGATTTATTGACAAATAATCAGATTCTCTTAAATTGCATATTCAGCTTATACTCTTTCAGCAATTATCATGAAAAACCCGCTCATATTAAGCACCATAATACTCCTCGCATTGCTGGCAAGCGGATGCGGGGGTTCTTCAAGCAGCCCAATATCTTCTGGAGACAGGTGCGAGGCCATGCTGAGGCAAGCGGACTCATTGAAGGGAAAACCCTTACAGCGATCTTCATTAATGGAGCGATACCGGGTTGAATGCAAAGGCCGTTGAGCCCGATCATACTTTTTAAGGGAATGACTCGAGGCAATTGACCATTTTTAGCGTTGTCTCGGCATCCTTGTTCGACCAGAAAAGTACCAGAATCAAACTTCGGATTACTGCTTTTTCAGGCTGATTTTTCGCCCGACCCATGCGGGTTTGCTCCTTATTTCTCCCGTTTTAAGCTTATCTAAAACGACATCTGGCATCGCTTCCGTTTGACCTTCCCGAGTATTGTAATGGAGCACCATGAACTCTGCGGTTGCACAGACCGTCCCGTCGACAATCATCTGATGGGCAAACCAGAATTTTTTGGGATCTGAACCTAAAATCATCGATTCGATTTCCATTAGCGCTGGTTTTCTGACGTCATTCAAATATCGCATATGTGTCTCCACGGTATAAATTGCGCATCCTGTTCGATCGAAGTATTCAACACCGACACCAAAATGGTCTTGCATTACCCAGGTGGCATTGCTGAATGGAACCAGGTAGTAAGCTTCATTCAAATGACCATAGGCATCAAGCCATTGGTCCTGAACTGGCTCAGAATGAAGTTTTAAAATTGTCATCATATGTTTCCACAGAGTAAATGCTGCCCATGGCTTTAGCCGCCTTGATTAAGACTGCTCCAGACTTTCCAGGTTATTTTTCTACCCGGAAAAGCCGGGTTTTTAAAAGGCCAAATCTGACTTATCCAGTCATCCACGGTTTTGTAAAGATGCGCATCCAGACCGGTATCGGCTTCGGATTCCCGCACCCACATAGTTACCTCAACATCATAATCTGACTTGATTACGGGGTAAATATACATGCACCCCAAAATACTACTTTCATCCAGAGAAGCCACGGTGTACGCAAATGACGTTCGATGCTGAAATTCAACCTGATGCCAGCCAAGTTCAATTGCATTCTGTTCCAGCGTCAAACCCTCAGGCCAGTCTCCGCCGGGGTCAAATATAGTGCGAAGACGGTTCGCGCTGGACATCACGGCGTCATAATCTTTGTCGACATCTTGAATAGTAAGCGGTCTCAGCTTCATTCGATGCGTAACCAGTTCAACAGGAACCTTAAAGTTTGCAGGGACAATCGGAGTGTTATACATGGGTTTAAATGATTAATTTTGTTTTGATTGCCGCGCCTCGCTTGCCCATATTAAACAGAGAACACAGGATGCCCGAAGATCGACACGTCCGGGATTACACCGAGTCCCGGATTTTCAGGCACGTCGACAAAACCGTTTTTGACCTGAACCGGATTGACTTCATCATAATGATGGTCATGATATGAATCAGCAATCCATACTCCTTCAAGCAAATGCGGTTCAACGGTAGCCCCAACATGAACACACGCTGCCGCAATAATATCTCCACCCCAGGAATCATCACAGGTATGAGGCAGGTTTCGGCTGCGGCAAATGTCGCGGATGGTCCGCATCGCACTCAAACCTCCCATCCTGTTAAGCTTGAAGCCGAATCCGTCTGCTGCACCGGCATTTATACAACGCAACACCGCGTTTAAATCCAGAGCAGATTCGTCCATAAACACAGGATGATAAATCTTACCTTTGAGGGATTCAATTTCCTCAAAAGTATTACAAGGCTGTTCGATAACTAAAGGTATGTCACAACATGCTCTGGAAAACCGAATGGTATCCTGGGTGGTCCAGCCACGATTAGCATCCGCAACAAGTTTAATGTCCCGCGTAATGTTTTCCGCTACCCGATGACATGACTCAATATCCTGATCAACATGCCTACCCCCGACTTTCAATTGCAATCGACGATATCCGTGACCAATCTTATCCATCGCTATCTCAGCCGTGTCCGCAGGGGTTGCCGGTCCAATGGCATAATAAGAGGGTACCTTTTCGTTAATTGCGCCGCCAAGCAGATCGCACACTCTGCAATTATAAAATTTTCCGCAGATATCCCATAACGCCACGTCTATTGTTGATTTTGCATATAAATGACCATACAGCGTCTGGTTCATTTTTCGATTAACAGATTCAATGAGCAGTGGGTTCTCGCCGATCAGATGCGGGGCCAGTTCTGACAATGCGGCCACCGCCCCCAGAGCATGTTCCTGCTGATAGACAGGCCCCACGGAACAGGTCTCGCCGAAGCCCTTCATGCCGTTATCTGTTACCACCTCGGTGATGATGCTAGTAAAGCTGTTTATGCTACTGTGTGACATCTCATAGGCGTTGCCTGTCACATTCAGCTCATGCTGGTAAATATTAATCTGGCTGATTTTCATTCGCATTCATTGAAATGATGAGTGGTGCTTTTTCACCGACAATAATATACTTTTCGTTACAAAACCATCTGAAAAAGATCAGCGAGTTAATCAGAATCAGCGCATGATGAATACGGACAGACTGTCGGAAATATCCGCCACTGAAGCAATCGAATTGTTTAAGAGTCGAGAACTCTCGCCACTGGAACTAATGACCCGTATCATTGAACAATCCAGCCACACAGAACCCCACATAAACGCTTATTGCGACCAGTATTTTGAGACCGCACTTACTCAGGCCCGCCAGGCCGAAAAAAGATATTTAAGCGATTCACATACACCTTCATTGCTGGACGGTATACCGATGGCAGTAAAGGACGATACATCGATAAGCGGCAAACGGACCACAACGGGCTCATTGCTCAACCGCAATCATATTGATCAACACACCAACCCGTCCATTGAACGTCTGACTGATGCAGGTGCAATTATCCATGCCCGAACAACCTGCCCTGAATTTTGCTGGGCCTGGGTCTGTTATTCAAAACTCTACGGTGTGACGCGAAACCCCTGGAATACTGATTACAGCTGCGGTGGTTCATCCGGCGGGTCTGCCGCCTCTCTCGCCGCAGGCTCAACCGTTATCGCCACCGGTACCGACAGCGCCGGCTCAATTCGTCAGCCTGCGGCAATGTGCGGTGTTGTCGGTTTTAAGCCCCCCTTTGGCCGAAACCCACAGGATGCCGAATCTTCATTTGACATGTACAATCATATTGGTCCCATGGCTCGTTCTGTTGACGATTGCGCCCTGATGCAGAACATCATGTCGGGGTACCATGCTCTGGATCATACGACGTTACCGCGAAAACTGATATTGCCCCGGCAGCACGATTCGCTCCAGGGCCTGAAAATCGCCTGGTCCATGGACCTGGACCACTATCCGGTTTCAGATGATGTTCGTTATCAAACGCTGGAAACTATTGATGCACTTAAAGAGGGAGGCGCCATTGTGGATGAAATCAGAACTCCCTGGGCTGATGAAGCTGTTGAGCTTGCAGGATATTATGGTGACCATATCCACTCCCCCGCATTCGAGCAGGCAATAGCAAACCACCCTGACGAGGTATGCGACTACACACGCTATTTTGCTAAACAGAATAAATCGGTCACTTCAGCCATGCTGCAAAGATCTATTAACGCTTCCGGAAAGATCTGGAGAGATCAGTTTGGACCAATAATGGAGCAGTATGACGCCTTTATCTGCCCTACTACGTCAGTGCAGGAAGTTCCCGCCGAAATGAAACCGTGGGAACAAATTGCGGTAAACGGCCAGCCGGAAAATATACAAAACACGGTATTGACCATACTTTTTAATATGTTTAGCCGATGCCCAGTGCTGGCAGTTCCGTCAGGACTAACGGCTACCGGGATGCCCACCGGCGTCCAGATTATCGGGAGGCCCTACGATGATGCCATCGTCTTCAGAATCGGATCAAACCTGGAATCCATTAGACCATGGAAACGAACAGCCTCGGCATTATAAGGTTTTACTGACGACCAAACCCCAGATTCGGGATCGCAAAATAATTCAGAAGGTACTTATTAAGAGTTGAAATATCGTTTTTTATATATAAAGATTGTGTTCCGCAGATTCAGAACAAAATACCCATGTCAAATCTACTGGAGCATGCCCGCGAGAGTCGGTATGGTTTTTTTATCAACAATCAGTTTATCGATGCGTCATCCCGGAATTCACTGACCAGCATTAATCCTGCCAACGGGCAGCCCTGGTATGAAATAAGTGATGCCAATGAACAAGATATAGAGCATGCAGTCAACGCCGCCAGGCAAGCCCTTACAAAACCGGACTGGGCGGATATAACCCAAACATCCCGGGGTAAGTTTCTGCGCAGGATAGGTGATTTGATCGGGGAACATGGTGAGCGACTGGCGGAAATCGAAACCCGGGATAATGGAAAGTTAATCAGGGAAATGCAGGCCCAGATGGCCAGTCTTCCTGAAACCTATTACTACTATGCAGGGATGGCAGACAAAATCACCGGCGAAACTATTCCGGTAAACAAAAGCAATGTTTTTAACTTTACTCTTCGCGAACCTGTAGGTGTAGTTGGCATAATAGTACCCTGGAACTCGCCTTTGTATCTGCTCTCAAATGCGTTAGCACCAAGCCTCGCGGTGGGCAATACGGTTGTTATTAAACCCGCAGAAAACACCTCAGCTTCAGCATTGGAGTTTGCTGCGTTAATCCGTGAAGCCGGGCTCCCCCCCGGAGTAGTAAACGTTGTAACCGGGCTCGGAGAAACTGCAGGAGAAGCCCTTTCCCGCCACCCGGGAATGAATAAAATTGCTTTTACCGGCGGAACGGATACCGGACGCAAGGTAGCAACCAATGCCGCCGCTAACTTAGTTCCGTGCACCATGGAACTGGGTGGAAAGTCACCCCATGTTGTGTTTGAAGATGCAGACCCGGAAAGAGCAGCCAACGGCATTGTCGCCGGCGTGTTTGCCGCCGGAGGTCAGACCTGCATTGCCGGATCACGCTGTTTTCTCCAGGAAACGATCTACGACCATGTACTGAAAAACCTTGGAGAGAAAGCAGAAAATGTCATCATCGGAGACCCAATGAATAACGCTACCCAACTTGGCCCGTTGGCATTGAAGGAGCAAATGGAGAAAGTAATGAGCTACATAGACATCGGCATTTCTGACGGAGGGGTGATTCATTCCGGTGGCAAACGATCAATAGATCATGGGCGGGATAGAGGGTTTTATGTAGAACCGACCGTTTTCACCGATGTAACCAACGATATGCGTATCGCCCGAGACGAGATTTTTGGCCCGGTAGTAGCGGTGATGCCATTCAAAGACGAATCCGATTTAATTGATAAAGCCAATGACACCATTTATGGACTAGCAGCAGGCATCTGGACTCAGGATATCGACCGGGCAATGCGATTCGCAAAAAAAATAGACGCAGGAACGGTCTGGATCAATACGTATCGGAGTGCTTCGTTTATGTCTCCCTTTGGAGGATTTAAACAAAGTGGTTACGGCAAGCACAACGGGTACGAAGGTATTCGTGAGTTTTCACGATTGAAAAATGTGGTGGTGGATTATTCCGGCAAAAGTCAGGACCCATTCATTATGAAACTTAAATAAAATCGGTTACCAACATGAAATTTTCTATCGCCGTTAACATGAACCGTTTTTCCGAATCCACCTCCATGGAGCAAGTCAACACCAAAACACTGGAACTAGTGAAAATGGCGGACCAGGGTGGTTTCGAAACGGTTTGGGCATCCGAGCATCACTGCATCGAAATGACGATATCCCCCAATCCCTTTATGCAACTGACGTATTGGTCACAGCATACCCAAAAAATAAGACTGGGAACCGCCGTTATCTGTGCACCA
>JAIBDK010000155.1 GCA_024679435.1 Gammaproteobacteria bacterium
AAGGCGATTTAAGCCCCGACGGAACAGGGACTATCCGAATCGCTCGGGGCGTTGAAGTCGGGCATATATTTCAGCTAGGCACCAAATACAGCAAGGCAATGAATGCCACGGTTCTCGACGAAGACGGAAAAGCAGTAGAGATGTCCATGGGTTGTTATGGCATAGGTGTAACCAGAATCATCGCCGCGGCTATCGAGCAGAATCACGATGATCGGGGGATCATCTGGCCATCATCACTCACGCCTTTTGATATCGTTATCTGCCCCATTGGCATGAAGAAATCTGAGCGCGTAAAAACTGAAGCAGAAAGAATTTATAACAACCTTAAACAAGCGGGTATTGATGTATTGCTCGATGACCGTAACGAGCGACCCGGAGTCATGTTCGCCGACATGGAACTACTTGGCGTTCCACACAGAATCGTGATTGGCGAGCGCAGTCTCGATAACAAAGTAGCCGAGTACTTTCATCGAGCAACTGGTGATAAGCTCGAACTTCCTCTGGAAGGAATCGAAAAAACACTGGAGAAAATGCTGTAATTTGTTCCTGATAACTACGGTAAAGTTGTTGTAGAACCCATTGCGATCAGTTTTTCATTAACAATAACCACCCAAAAAACTTAAATAATGATGAACAAAGATGCTAGACTCCCTTTTTACACCAACTGATCATTCGATATTCCAGTTGTGTTTTGGTAGCCAGCGCCCATCTCTGGTCGCTGATTTTTTTTGTGCCGCAAAGCGGCTGATTTTTGAAGCATGAGGTTGTTAGTATGTCAGGTGAGATAGTATCCGGGACCGTTAAATGGTTTAACGACGCTAAAGGATTTGGTTTCATTGAACGAGAAGGAGAGGCAGATGTTTTCGTTCATTATCGTGCGATAAACGGAGACGGACGTAAAACGCTGCATGATGGCCAGCAGGTTACGTTTGAGATAGCGGAAAGCGACAAAGGCCTTCAAGCCAGTAACGTTACTCCGCTCTAATTACCCCGCGATCCAAAACTTAAGCATGGTGATAAAGATAAATTTATCACCATGGATTTAACCGGGTCGTTTAGTAATTGATTTTGGTGATACCCGATAGCGGGTATCACTGACAAATCCTATCCAAAGCCGGTTTCTTTACGGGGGCGGTATTTGGCGAGGCACGTACCCTGTTGTCCCACCCATCTTACCCATTTAAGAACCCCATAACGAAAACCAACCATGTTAATTGATCTTCAGGAACTCAGCGCACCCCAGGTATATTTCACAATGACCCAGACGGTCTTACCGCGGCCGGTGGCATGGGTATTAAGTGAAAATGAAAATTCCAGCTATAACCTGGCACCATTTTCGTATTTCAATGCGATATGCAGCGACCCGCCACTCATTATGTTTTCGGTTGGACTCCAGGAGGACGGTTCCCTGAAAGATACGCTGGCCAATGTAATGGAAAGACCGGAGTTCGTCGTTCATATTGCCAGTTGCGACCAGCTTGCAGATTTGAACCAAAGTTCAGCTACATTGCCACCGGGAGTATCTGAAGTAACCGCCGGCAGTCTAGGAACCTGCGAAGTTGAAGGTTATCGATTACCTCGTCTGAGCGACTGCAAAATCGCATTTATGTGCAACGTTTATAAGATCGATAAAATTGGCAACAACAACCAACATCTTATTTTTGGAGAAATCAGCAAAGTCCATGTTGATGATAATTGTACCGAGATTAATGAAAAAGGACGTTTGCAAATAAACGCCGATGCTATTCAGCCTCTGGCGCGCCTCGGTGCCAGCCAGTATGCTTCGTTTGGAGAAGTTCTACGCGCCAGTCGGCCAGCCTGATATCTAGAATGGAAAATGAGTATCTTTCATGACGAAGACTTCTGTTCAGCTTGCCAGATGACGGTGAATAGCTGAAATCATGTTGTCGACAGAATTGTGATCCACGGGAATTCCATAACCCTTTTTGTTTCTGACCAGCACCAAAGAAGGGAATCCCTGGATCCCCATTTTTCGTGAGAATGCGAGCTCATCCATTAATGTCTGCTGGGTTTCCGCGGACACCAAATCTTGCTCGAATTTCTGTCGATCAAGACCAATCTCGTCAGCCACGTCAATAAGTGTTGAATTATCAGAAGGATTCCGGGCACTTAGGTAATAGGCATGTTGTATTGCACGAGTCATGACACTGTCCCACTCCGCTCCTTGCTGTCGAGCAGCAATAACTCCGCGACAGGCAGGATAAGTTGATCTTCGAGGCTGACATTGAGACCAGTAGTCAAAATTAAATTCGGTTCCCGGCACTTGTAACTGAATGGTTGCCCAGGTCTGCGATAAATAATCTTTCATATCCTCCGGCATCGGGTCATCAGAATCCGACGCCAGCCCCCCCAGAATCCGGATAACCTCTACTCCATCCGGCAGCCGCTCAATCAACTCGTCATAGGCACGGGCAAATGCCCAGCACCAGCTGCACATGGGATCATGAACATACAATAACGTGCTGGAATCTTTCGTTATCTGCATTCGGAACAAGCCTTAATATGTAAAACCTTTAATCATCTGATCAACGTCCGCCAGAGCAGTCGATAAACGTTCCGGTGCAGTAAGACGCCTTGTCAGACAGCAGCCATACTATCGTTTCGGCCACTTCTTTTGCAGATCCTGCGCGGCCCAGGGGGATGAAAGGCCGGATTCTTTCAAGCCGATCCGGCTCCCCGCCACGCGCGTGAATTTCAGTATCGATAAACCCGGGACGTACGGCATTAACCCGAACATCTTCTTTCGCAACTTCATTGGCAAGACCAATTGTCATGGTATCGAGCGCCCCTTTAGTGGCTGCATAATCGATATACTCATTAGCTGATCCAAGTCGTGACGCCGCCGATGAAACGTTAACGATGCTACCGCCGATACCCCCATATCTGGTCGACATTCTTAACACTGCTTGTTTGGCACATAAAAAGCTGCCTTTTACGTTGGTAGAAAATACCCGATCAAGTCTTGCTCCATCCATCTGATCGAGTCGCATCTGACGCTCCAGTGTGCCCGCATTATTTACCAGCCCTCCAACCGGGCCGAGTTCACATTCAGCAAAATCAAACAGTCTTTCGACGTCTTTTTCGCTGGCAACATCTGCCTTGCAGGATACGGCTTTTCCACCTGCAGATTTGATCAGTCGAACGACCGTTTCTGCCGCATCAGAATCTCCATGGTAATTGATCAAAACCTTCCATCCCTGCTGAGAAGCTAACAATGCAGCTGCAGAGCCAATCCCGCGACTGGCCCCGGTCACAATCAGCACATTGGCTTCACTATTATCCATCGTAGGTCTGAAGTTTCTGTTCTAGATACGTTTTATAATGATCGCCAAAAGGTAAGGCAAAAAGCCACAAAGATGCCAATATCACACGACCGCAGGATAGTTACGATTGTATCCGCACTATTTTTTATCGATTGTGAATCTAAGCATCTGCATGGAAGAATGACGCGATCAACATATTCAAAAACATCGAAGCAATCTAATCAGGCTTAATCGCTTCCCATGCTGCGTGGGACTGACGCTTTGCATCTTCCCACGCCTCATCGGAACTCTGTTTAGCCTGGTCCCACTGGTCTGAAGATCCGTCTTTGGTCGCCTCCCACGCTTTGGCAGAATTTATCTTACCTTTGGCCCACGCTTCGTCAGAGGCTTCTTTAGCCTTAGCCCAGGACTCTTTCGACCCATCTTTGGCGGATTCCCATGCTGCGTGGGACTGACGTTGAGCATCTTCCCACGCCTCATCGGAACTCTGCTTAGCCTGGTCCCATTGATCTGAAGATCCATCTTTAGTGGCCTCCCAGAGTTTATTCGTATGGCTCTTTGTCGAGTCCCATATTTCACCCGACTTGGTTTTAGTTTGATTCCATAAGCTTTCGTCCGCATGACCCGCAAAAGCGAAAACACCGGTGCACACACAAACAATTAGCGCCGCAGCGGATGGAGATAATAATTTAAGAGTAAATTTCATGATTTTTATGTTTAATTAATAAATGGTATGTTATGCGAATTTAGCATGAACTATATAGTTGGTGGATGAATAGATTATGAAGTTTTGGTACTCTGCAGGGGAAGCAAATTTAGGAACACGCATTCCGACTAAAGCGGAAGATTCTCCTAACGCAACGCCGGTTTAAACAGTTAAAAATCCTTCGCCCGGGGCTTGGGATAACAGCATAATAGCCATCAACCACTTTTATCGCCCGACCCAAACTCACTCAGTATCCGGCGGCAAACAACAAACAGCATTATAGGGATGACGTGTGTTAACCACCCCCGCATGGGAAAAGACATCTAGCGTTACTTCATAAGCCGCCTGCGTGATCTCGGCATGCGGAGTCCAGCAACCCAGCTTTTGATATGAGTGAATACAAGCGGTTAATGCATCGAGTTCAATATCTGGGAAAAAAGACTTCTGTGCTCGCGCAATCTCAACCGCAGATTCTTGGTTAAGATAAATTCGTGTCTTTCTATAAGCCCGCATGAATGCTCGGGCCTGATCAGTTTCAATCCATTCTCTGGATGCCGCTAGACTGGAAAATGCACAAGCTCCGATTTTTGGGCCCACAGAAGCCACTACGTTTCCGATTCCATCTGCTTCCAGCTGCTGAGGAAACGGGCCCTGTTGCTGGACATACTTCCCCTGTCCAGCGCGATAAGCCTTGTCGATATCAGCAGGGCCTCCCGGCGTTATTGGAATGATTTTGTCATAATCAATTCCCGCCTTATGACATGCGTAACGGAACATGTAATTCGGTTGCCCTCCACCGAACATCACCATTTCGCTGCCTTCAAGGCTGCGCCAATCAAAACGATCATCGGGCTCACGGGCACTAATAAAAAACCCGTCCATTTCATTAATCTGCGCAAAATTAATTGCCTCCGGAACATGACCTTTTTCTAGATCAAGCAACCCCTGAATCAATGCGGTTTGAATCACATCAGCGCTGCCGTTAGTTATCGATTCAACAGCGGACTTGCCCGGCGGAGAAACAGACCAGTTGTAATCAATACCCTCTTCTTTCAGGAATCCTCCTGACATTGCTGAAATTAAAGGCGAGTAGAACGCGGAAAACAGGGTGAACTGAATATTAAGCCTGGACATGGTATTTTATAAATCGATTAGTTATGCTGGATTCTCCACGGACACTTACCCAAGCGCAAACCCATAAAGCCCGCTTGATCACGAAATTCATGTTTACACCGCACATCACGGTGAGGGAACCGCTGACAGTGACCCAAGTCCTGTTTTACAATCGTCGAAGAGAATAATCGCACCCCTGCTCAGCAAAGCGCCATTCGGAGACCGCTCCACTTCGTTTTAAGTTTTCACTCGTTAATTCCTAATAACTCAACGTCAAAGATCAAGGTTGAGCCAGGCGGAATTGGACCCGCACCACGGTCGCCATATGCAAGGTCACTCGGGATAAAAAGACGGGTTTTTTCACCCACCACCATGAGCTGAAGCCCTTCAGTCCAGCCACGAATGACCTGATTAAGGCCAAATTCAATGGGTTGACCACGATCCACGGAGCTATCGAATACTGAACCGTCAATCATGGTGCCATGATAATGCACCTTGACCTTATCTGACGCACCCGGATGAACGGTGCCGGCTCCGGCAGTAAGAACCAGATATTGTAAACCCGATGCCGTTGTCTGAACGCCGTCGGCGCTACTGTTCTTTTCCAGGAATTCTGCGCCTGCCTGCTTACTCATATCTGCCTCGTTATTATCAAAAGTGTTACGAAAAAATAGGAAGCCGATGATAACAACAACGACCACAATATTGATAAAAAATTTATTCATTAGAAAGTCACATTCCGTGGGTTCGTGAATATCCATTAGGCTTTGAAGGCGACCACTGGTCGAGACGGCCGGGCGCAGTGCTAAACACTTCAACTTTCAGAGGATAGCAGGGTGTTGCATCGTCAGAATGGCTGCTGCTGCAATC
>JAIBDK010000337.1 GCA_024679435.1 Gammaproteobacteria bacterium
ATAGAGCCGTGTGCCTTTGCGGTTTGTTCCAGAGCCCAGGTTTCGGCTATGCGATGCTTGAGCCGGCTATTTTCCAGAGCATCATAAATGTCATCCCGAGCCTGGCGCTTGGCATCATCTGGCATGTTGTAAACCAGTACCATATTGAGGGTGATGTTTTTAAACATCATCGGGTAAAAGGGAATGACAGGTTCTGGAGCCAGAGAAGAAGAATAGGTCGATATTGTTCCGCCATTTTTAAGCACCGCCGCACTGGTCTGAGCATTCACGCCAAACTCGACATCAACAATATGATCCACACCCTCACCTTTGGTAATGTCCTCAATTCTCTGGGTCAAAATTTCGGAACGGTAGTTCAGAATTTCGTCAGCACCGGTCTGGGCCGCAACAATGCAACGTTCATCACTGCCTGCGGTGCCAATGACCCGTGCACCAGCGAGTGTAGCCCATTGGGCAGCGTAATAGCCGACCCGACCAGACGCACTGGTTACAAGAAGGGTTTTTCCAGCCGGATCACCCATATTAAAAACACAACGATGCGCCGTCATCGCCGGAATACCCATACAGGCACCGACTTCAAAGTCGGTATTTTCCGGGAGTGGAGCGGCCATAGGCGACGGCAGGCAAACGTACTGGGCGGCGGTCCCGCAGTTTCGACCGAATTGTGCCTGATAGACCCAGACTCTTTGGCCAACACGTTCTGAAGATACTCCCGAACCGACAGACTCGATAACACCGGCTCCGTCGCTATGGGGTATCACATAACCTTCTTCAAAACCCGGTGGCTGAGCACCCGCACGTTTCTTAACATCAGAAGGATTTACCGCAGAAGCATACAATTTGACCAGCACTTCACCTTCACCGGGTTCCTTGAGGCAACGCGCTCCAACTTTCAGAACATCTTCCGCACTCCCTGTTTCTTCAAACCAAACCGCTTTCATTGTCGACATCGAACTTTTTACTCCCTTAATTTTTCTTAACTGACTTTTGATTATCCGCTGCGAATTAAAGCGCGCAATAACCACCATCGACGACCAGCGAGTGACCGCTGACAAAGCTGGACGCGCTCGAACAAAGAAAAATTGCCGGGCCAACAAACTCATCGGGCTGACCACGCCGCCCCAATGGCGTTAATTTATTGACCTCTGCCTCAAATTCAGGGGGTGTCCGAATTTCATACTTGCCGCCCATGGGGTTGGTGGTATAGCCCGGATTAATGGTATTAACCCGAATATTATATTGACCCCATTCCGCCGCCATTTGCCGACACATCATATCAACGCCTGCCTTGGAGGCCCCATATGCTGTCAGACCCTCGAACGCCACCAAACTGCCGTTTGATGAGGTCAAAACCACAGAACCGCCCTGGCCCTGTGAAATCATCTGTTTGCCTATGGCCTGAGCACAATAAAAAGCGCCCGTGAGATTAGTGTTTATCACTTGATGCCATTGTTCTTCCGACGTGTCTTCCGGCGTCGCCACCTCAATAACGCCGTGGTTAATTACCGCACTGTTAATCTCTCCATACCGGCGAATAGCGGCATCAACCAGCGCATCACAACTGTCTCGATTGACGGCATCCAGCACACAATAATCAGCCTGCCCTCCGGCATCACAAATTTCAGTAACCGTGTCCTGTAATTTACTTTCGGTTCTCCCGGCAATAGTTAGTTTCGCTCCTGCCTGCCCAAGCCCAAGCGCCATCGCTTTGCCAAGCCCGTATCCACCCCCGGTGATGACAATAGACTGACCGGTCAGATCAAAGCGTTTGGTTGCAGAATTCCTGGAAGAAACCATAATTAATACCCGAATGATTTTTATCCAAATATATCACCGCAATTAGTCAATTGCGCATCTCTTGTCACTTTAACCGTATCGAATAGCGGTAATAAAATAAGTCTGTTGATTACCCGCCAGATTCAGCACTACTTCATCATCTACTTCCTTTTTGAGCAATGCTCGCGCCATAGGCGAGTCCACACTGATGTAACCTTTGGAGCTATCACTGTCTATCTCATCAGCGCCGACAATTCGATACTCCACCTCAGAACCGTCTTCTTTCTCAAGCGAGACCCAACCACTGAAAAAAACTTTACTTTCATCGGCAACTTCAGATACCACCGTGAGATCAGGCAGTCGTTTTTGCAGATATCGAATTCGGCGATCAATTTCAGCCAGTTGTTTCTTTCTGTATATATATTCAGCATTCTCCGACCGGTCACCTTCAGCCGCCGCGGCAGACAGGGCCTTGGTCACCTCTAGGCGCTTCTTCCATATCGCCTTTTCTTCACGCTGCAGGGCATCGAATCCCTCTTTGGTAATATAGGGAGTCGACGGCTTTTGCGGTGCTTTGTACCTACTCATGCGTTTCTTAAAATTGTGATTGTGAGGTTCGCGTTTGACCCGTGAAGGGTTGCCTGATCAGTTATGTTGCTGCTGCAACTCCCACATCTGAGCATACAGCCCTTTCTGATTAATTAGGGAAGCATGCGTTCCTCTTTCAACAATTTTTCCCTGATCGAGAACGATTATTTCATCTGCATTAACCACCGTAGAGAGACGATGTGCAATGACCAGCGTAGTATTGTTGACGGAAACTTTTTCCAGAGCTCGTTGAATGGCTTTCTCCGACCGACTGTCAAGAGATGAAGTCGCTTCGTCGAAAATCAGAATCCGGGCCCCCTTAAGCGCAACCCTGGCAATGGCAACACGCTGCTTTTCTCCGCCGGACAACTTCAGTCCGCGCTCTCCCACAAGAATGTCATAGCCCCGGGGATGCCGGGAAATAAAATCATGGAGTTGAGCAACACGAGCGGCTTTCTCTATATCCTCTTTACTGCTGCCCAATCGTCCATAGCCAATATTGTAGCCAATAGTTTCATTGAACAGAACGGTATCCTGCGGCACCACTCCCATAACGGCACGCAGACTATGAAGACTGAGATCACGGATATTCTGATTATCTATGGAGATCGATCCTTGATCGGGGTCATAGAATCTAAGCAACAGTCGCGCCAGGGTCGATTTACCAGAGCCCGAAGGCCCTACAACCGCAAGCATTCCTCCACCCGGCACTTCAAAGTTGATATTTTGGAGAGTTGGTTTTTCAGGATCAAACGAAAAACTGACATTCTCAAATCGAATTTTGCCTGCTGATAACTCCAGCTCCCCGGCATTTGACTTTTCTACCACCTCAGGCTCAATTTCGAGCAAATCAAACATCCGCTCCATGTCTACTAACGAATGATTAAGATCACGATATACCGACCCGAGAAAATTGAGTGGAATATAAATCTGAATCAAAAAAGCATTAACCATAACAAAGTCACCAATGGTCAAAACCCCTGACGCGACTCCATTTGCCGCCATAACCATCATAATCGTCAAACCGATTGCTATAATCAGGCCCTGACCCGCATTAAGAT
>JAIBDK010000391.1 GCA_024679435.1 Gammaproteobacteria bacterium
ATTTTGGCTTCAAGATATTGTTCCTGTTGATTAGTGATCGATGACAGTAAGGATTTTTCAAAAGTATTTCCTATGACCGAACCATATTGAGCAACCTGTTTTGCCTCACCTAATCGATCCAACGTGGACAGCAGCGATGCTTGTAGCGTATCAGGAATCGCGATGTTGGACATATCTGATAACGTTCGAGATCCACTATTAGAAACGTCATTAGTTGGTTCGGTGTGATCCAGACTGAGTACTGATTTTGATACTTCTTCCAGAAAAAGCGGTATCCCGGCACTTTTCTCACTTATTTCCAGAAGCTTTGAAGCAGGGAGGTCGGAATTTTCCATGATTTCATGAACCATCTGATTCGACTGTTCACGGGTTAGATTGCTTAGCGATAAATTGGTAACGTTAGAGAGCGAATAACTAATTGGTTTTTCTGTGCGCGAACTTGCTAACATCATAATTCTGTTGAACTGAGTTCGCTCAACCAGTAAATCAAGTACTTTTTTTGAGGTCGCGTCAATCCAGTGCGTATCTTCAATGACAAGCAAAATCGGCTGATAGACTGAGTCGGTGATGATTGAGTCGACGATTTTCTCTTGTAATAACTGCAATAAGTGCTGCGGGTCTAGCTGCCCGTGACTGCCCTCTGGACCGTCTGAGGACTGTTTGACGGGTTCAGCTATGGAGGCGAGAGATAATATCGTTTGCAACAGCGAATCACTATAATTGAATTTATTGCGGAGTAATTTTGCTAGTTTCTCTGCGGATGCCTTTCTAGGGTCACCCTGGATTACCCCTGCTGTTCTAAGCATATAGGTGATAAAGGGGTGTAAGGGAGATTGTGTCTGATTCTGCGAGCAAAAAATTCTTATCTGCTGATGTGGCTCAAGGATGTTTTCCAGCAGAGAGTCTATCAATCGGGTTTTACCGATGCCTGCTTCCCCGGAAAGCAGAACTATTTGACCTTCTCCGATAAGACTTCTTTGCCAACGGGATTGGAGCAGAGTTTGTTCTTCGTTTCTGCCTATCAGGGAAGTTAGATGCTCTTTTTTTCTTGAGGGAGATTTATCACCCGGGTCAAGGGGGCCGCTCACCTGCCAGGTTTCCAAAGGCTGGCTATAACCTTTGATGGACTGCGGGCCTATACTCTTCAGAGCAAATGTTTTTTCTACCAGCCGATGGGTGTCTGGCCCTACAACGATAGAATTAGCCATTGCCAGCCCTTCCATACGAGCGGCCAGATTGGGTGCTTCCCCAACGACTGCATTTTCACCGGATGTGCCCTCTCCGATAGTTTCCACGACAACGGGACCCGTTGCAATGCCAATCCTAACCGAAAGTTCCAGGCCCTCCGGCAAATCGAATCGAGTGCTCATGGATTTTATCAAGCTGACGATTTCCAGTCCTGCCCAGACAGCATGTTCAGCATCGTTTTCATTGGCTCTTGGATATCCAAAATAAGCCAGAATGCCATCTCCCATATAACGGGCAACGTACCCGTTGAACTTGCGTATTGCTTCGGCACATGCGGATTGATATTCACGATTAAGCGCATGCATATCCTCCATATCCAGTGCCGCTGTAATTCGCGTTGAATCCACAAGATCGCAAAACATAAGGCTTAAAAATCGTTTTTCGGGTTCCGAGGCAATACTGGAAAGTCGATCATGAGGTGGGTTGGGCAAATTTTTAGATAAATACCCGGATGCCTGATTGTTTGATGTCAGCTTCGATGACTGGGATTCTGCAGCATCGTCACAGTTCGATTCTCTTAATGCCTTGAGAAGCTTTTTCCGATGTCCAAGAGACAGCCCAAGTTCCTTTAGGTCGGGTTCTCCAAGCTCCGATAGCAATTCGTCATCAACATCGTTCTCGGAAAATATACTGAAATACTGTTCCAGGCCGATTTCTTTCAGCCACTTCTCGAGGTTGCTCAATTGAACTTAGTAGGGAGGTGTTGAATCGGAAAGAATTTATTCTGCAGACTCAGAAAACATTAAACTAATTAAAATGTCTGAGTGAAAAAAACCATACGCCACTACCATTAGTACTATGAAAATGGCAGCGACCAGGGGACGGTCTTCACCAAAATTACTGACCCCGGATTGCTTCGCCCTGGCAAGTGCGTCTGGGTGATACATTGCTTGTCTACAAAACAATAAAACCATGAAGAACATGCCACAAACCGCCAGAAAAATATGCAGTGAGTATGTAAACCCCTGTAAGGCCTGCAGATTGTCTTTTTCAAGAAAGCTTCCGCGAATTCCCAGAATGCTGGCTGAAATCATCATAGCGATGGCAAATATATTGATTGGGGTTTTTGCTTTACTTACTGTTTGCCAGGCAGACGTGTTTTTTGAGGTGTCTGGGGCATCCGTCTTCAGCGGGTGTGCGCAATGACAGCAGGTTACAGCCTGATCGGAAACTTTTTCAGCACAGACAGGGCAGTCTACAAGGTTCATAGCTTTACCTAAATGTTATTGTTGTATGGGATTGAGCATAGCTCAACGGTTATATTAGCACTATCAAAATAAATTTGACCAGATTTATGACTGGTTTAGTCACTTAAGATTATGGAGCGGCTAAGCTTTAGTTATGAGCCTAAAGGTTATAATACGCGTGTTGATCACCCTGGAGAATATTGATGGCTATCGTAACGCAATCTGCACCCCCAATTAGTGATGCTGTGGAGACCACGCTTGATTCTGTGCGTAAGCGTTATCAGCGGTTACATCCTAAATCCAGAGAAGCTTTTGAAGAATCAAAAAAGTATATGCCTGGGGGGAATACTC
>JAIBDK010000090.1 GCA_024679435.1 Gammaproteobacteria bacterium
ATATTATTTCATCCGTTAAGAGTCAGTAATGCTATTATTGCTGGAATTACTTAGAGCTTTGCAGTTTGATATCCCTCCACGCGTTCAAATATAAACCGAAAGCACCGTTTAATCATGAATGATACGTTTCCTCATCGACTGATTTTCAATGCCCATAAGTTCGGTGGCCGCCCAGCCATAAGAGAAAAAGATTTAGGTATCTGGCAGACATGGACCTGGCAGGATATGAAGAAAGAGATTTTTTTGTTTGCCAATGGTCTGGCTGAGTTGGGTTTTAAGCGAGGCGACAAGCTGGCCATTGTGGGCGCAAACAGGCCAAGACTCTATTGGGGGATTTGTGCCGCTCAATGTCTGGGTGGGATTCCGGTTCCGATTTACGCGGATTCTGTTGCTGAGGAAATGCAGTATGTGCTTAATCATGCTGGGGTAAGTTTTATTCTCGCAGAAGATCAGGAGCAGGTCGATAAGGTTCTCGAAATTAAAGCGAATTGCGAGATGGTTCAGCATATTATCTACGATGACACTCGCGGGCTGCGCGATTACGATACTTCGGTTTTGCATAATTTTGAAGACGTGCAGGCCGCAGGGTCACGGCTCGCTGCTAAAAATCCTGATTTTTTAATTCAGGAAATCGACAAATGCAGTGCCGATGATGTTGGCATATTTCTCTATACGTCTGGGACAACAGGCAAACCTAAGGGTGTGGTCTTGTCCAATAACAATGTAATGCAGACGGCGATAAACAGTGCAAAAATGGATGGTCTTACCGAAAAGGAGGATATGCTTTCTTATCTGCCTTTGGCCTGGGTTGGCGACCATATTTTTTCATACGGGCAGGCTTATGTAACCGGGATGTGCATCAACTGCCCTGAGAGCGATGCAACCGTGGCTGCGGACCTTAAGGAGATAGGGCCGACGTATTATTTCGCACCGCCGAGGGTTTTTGAAAATCTGTTGACCACGGTGATGATTCGAATGGAGGATGCGGGAAGACTTAAGCGAAAACTGTTTCATGCCTGTATGGCGGTTGCCCGAAAAACCGGAGTGGCGTTGCTTGATGGTAAACCGGTTTCACTAATAGATAAATTAAAGTATCGACTGGCAGACTGGCTGATCTATGCTCCATTAAAAAATACCATGGGCTTTAGTCGTATTCGCGTGGCTTACACGGCGGGAGAAGCCATCGGGCCCGAGATTTTTGATTTCTTTCGGTCTCTTGGAATAAATATTAAGCAATTGTATGGCCAGACCGAAGCTGCCGTGTTTATTACCGCTCAACCTGATGGTGAGGTTTTTGCCGATACCGTTGGTAAGCCTTCTCCCGGTGTGGAGGTCAAAATTACTGATGATGGTGAGGTGATTTACCGTAGCCCCGGAGTATTTCAAAGCTATTACAAAAATGAGAAAGCGACCCAAGAGACGAAGAATAAGGAAGGCTGGGTGAGGACCGGTGATGCCGGGTTTTTTGATGAAAACGGTCATCTGAAAATTATCGACCGCGCTAAAGATGTTGGAAAATTGAGCAGTGGCGCTCTGTTTGCACCAAAATACATTGAGAATAAACTGAAGTTTTTTCCTCAGATCAAAGAAGCCGTCGCTATTGGCGACGGTCATGAGTTTGTATCGGTAATGGTCAATATCGATCTTGATGCCGTGGGTAACTGGGCTGAAAGAAACAATATTCCCTATGCGAGTTATCTGGAGCTTGCGGGTCATCCTGACGTCTATGACATGATGCGTAAAAATATTGAGGCGGTAAATCGCGATTTATCTTCTGATCCGAGACTGTCGGAATCCCAGATTAAGAAATTTTTGATTCTGCATAAAGAGTTGGATGCGGATGATGGGGAGTTAACCCGAACCCGAAAAGTGAGAAGACGAATTATTGCCGAAAAATATGATGTGCTGATTGAAGCGCTCTATACAGATGCGACCCGATGTCATGTCACCACTGAAGTTACCTTTGAAGATGGCAAAAAAGGCGCAATCGAGGCAGATCTTAATATTGGTAGTGCCGGCACTTTTGATCCGGTTCGAAAAGCAGGTTAAAACAATGTTACAAGTTTATCGTAATTTGGTACTTATCCAGGTCGACGCGAATTGTTTCATAAAGGTTGGTGGGTTAAGGTTGAAAACGGCTGGTTTGAGAAATTTTAGCGATACCTAGATAAGAGAATATTTATTCATTATGAATTCCCAGATTGCGCCAGGTGAGACATTGCTTGAAGTGAAAAATATTTCGCTGTCTTTTGGTGGTGTTAAGGCTCTCCAGGATATTAGTTTTGATATCCTTAAGGGTGAAGTGAGGGCTATTATCGGCCCAAACGGTGCCGGTAAAAGTTCAATGTTAAACGTGATAAACGGCTTTTATCATCCGCAACAGGGCGAAGTGTGGTTCGATGGAAAATTGCGGACTCAGATGAAGCCCCACGAAGTTGCGAAACTGGGGATTGCCAGAACCTTCCAGAATATTGCGTTGTTTAAAGGTATGTCCACACTGGACAATCTGATGACCGGACGCATGATAAAAATGAAAACCAATCTGTTTTGGCAGGCATTGTGGAAAGGCCCTGCGGAAAAAGAAGAGCAGGAACACAGAGAGCGGGTTGAGCATATTATTGAATTTCTAAAAATTCAGTCAATCAGGAAAACTCCGGTTGGCAGGCTGCCCTACGGGATGCAAAAGCGTGTTGAACTTGGTCGTGCCCTGGCTGCTGAATCGAAGTTACTGCTCCTTGATGAGCCTATGGCGGGAATGAATCTTGAAGAAAAAGAGGATATGTGTCGATTCGTACTTGATGTTAACGATGAATTTGGTACCACTATCGCTCTCATTGAGCATGATATGGGCGTGGTGATGGATATTTCTGACCGGGTTGTGGTTCTCGATTACGGCGAAAAGCTGGCTGATGGAACACCTGACGAAGTGCGAAAAAATCAGGCAGTAATCGATGCCTATCTGGGAGTTTCCCATGAGTCCTGAGTTTTTATATACCATCGAGGTGATTCTCAATGGATTGATGGCTGGCATTATGTATTCCCTGGTGGCGTTGGGCTTTGTTTTGATCTTCAAGGCGTCGGGAATATTCAACTATGCTCAGGGAGTTATGGCGCTTTTTGCGGCCCTAACTCTGGTCGGTTTTCAGAGTGGTCAAATTCCATTTTCCCACCTCATTAACGTCATGTTTGGAACCGAATACCATCACTGGGGAGAAGGGATGAATAACTTCCTCGCCATCGTACTGACTATTTTGGTGATGATTGCATTTGCGTGGTTGGTGGAGAAGTTGGTGCTCAAGCATTTGGTCAATCAGGCACCTATAATATTGTTTATGGCGACTATTGGTCTTGCGTTTTTTATGGAAGGTTTTGGCGATCTGATGTGGGGTGCAAACATAAAGACACTGGATGTTGGGATTCCCTCAGGCGGTTCTTTTTGGTGGGAAGATGTAACCCGAACCTGGGCAACTGAAGGTTCTGAGTATTACGGGATGTATATTGATGTGCTCGACGTCTGGGCTACCGGAATAGCGGTAGCGCTGGTTATTGTGCTTATGTTGTTCTCGCAGTTTACTAAAACAGGTCGTGCCTTAAGGGCTGTTGCGGATGATCATCAGGCGGCTTTAACTGTGGGTATTTCGTTGCGAACGATCTGGGTTATTGTCTGGTCCATCGCCGGTATAGTGGCGCTGGTTGCTGGAATAATGTGGGGCTCCAAATCGGGTGTCCAGTTTTCTCTATCGCTGATTGCGCTGAAGGCATTACCGGTTCTGATTTTAGGCGGATTCACCTCTATTCCGGGCGCGATAATCGGCGGTTTGATAATAGGGGTAGGTGAAAAGTTATTTGAATTCTGGGTTGGTCCTCTGATCGGTGGAGCCACAGAAAATTGGTTTGCCTATGTGCTGGCACTTTTCTTCCTGATGTTTCGGCCTCAGGGCTTGTTTGGCGAAAAAATCATTGAAAGGGTGTAAATAAAATGTTTTACAGAGAGTCGGGGGATTTTAAAACCAGCTATTCGGGCGATCAGCAGATCTTCCCAATTGCTTTTGATCGATGGGTTGTGATCGCATTTTGCGCGTTTGCTTTTGTAGTCGTCCCTTTTCTTATCAATGATTATTGGGAAAAGTCAGTTCTGGTTCCCGTTCTGGTTTGGTCCCTCGCGGCGCTGGGGCTTAACATATTGACAGGTTATTGTGGCCAGGTAAGTCTGGGAACAGGTGGCTTTATGGCGGTGGGTGCGTATGCATCTTATAAGTTGACCACTTCCTTTCCTGAAATGAACATGTTTATTGTGATCCTGCTTTCCGGCGGCGTTACCGCGCTGGTGGGCATCGTGTTTGGTCTGCCCAGCCTCAGGATAAAGGGTTTTTATCTCGCCGTTGCAACATTGGCCTCCCAGTTTTTCCTGGTTTGGTTGTTTAACAAAGTGCCCTGGTTTTATAACTACTCGGCTTCTGGTCAGATCAGCGCGCCGGAAAGATTTGTATTCGGGATTGCTATTTCGGGTCCGAATTCGCCACCCTGGGCGACCTATCTATTCTGTCTAACTTTCGTCGTAGTGTTTGCGCTTATTGCTAAAAACCTGACCCGGGGCCGGTTAGGCCGTTCCTGGATGGCGATACGTGATATGGATATCGCAGCCGAAATTATCGGTGTGCCGCCTCTGAAAACAAAACTTTCAGCGTTTGCGGTGAGTTCATTTTATATCGGAATATCTGGGGCATTGTTTTTCATGGTCTATCTCGGTGCCGCTGAACCCACCGAAGCCTTCGGAATTGAGAAGTCTTTTCTGGTTCTGTTTATGATAATAATTGGTGGTTTAGGGTCAATTTTTGGATCCTTTATCGGTGCCGCATTTATGATATTGATGCCGGTGCTTTTTAAGAATATTATGGTTGGCGGGCTAGGTTGGCCTACCGATTTGGTGGCTCATCTGATTTTTATGCTAATTGGTGGGCTGATAATGTTTTTCTTGATTGTTGAACCCCATGGGCTGGCGCAGCTGTGGAGAGTGACAAAAGAGAAGCTTCGACTGTGGCCATTTCCCCATTAAATCTGGCCGCAAATCCTGCTGGATGGACTGGATTCATTCACATTAAACCGTTTCCGAGGAGGAAATATGAAACATACTAAACTCGCTGCCGCTGCGGTTGCAATGGCGATGACGCTGGGGGCTAATACAGCATCTGCTGACCTGGTTTTTCCATCGCTGGATTACCGGACTGGCCCCTATGCACCAAATGGCATTCCCTTTGCTGATGGATACTCAGATTACTTTACATTACTCAATGAAAGAGATGGCGGAATTGGTGGCGTCCCCGCGCGCGTTCTGCCCTGTGAAACAGGCTACAACACCGAAAAAGGTGTTGAATGCTATGAATCAACCAAAGGCGAAGGTGCGCTGGTTTATCAGCCGCTTTCAACAGGCATAACCTATCAGTTGATCCCCAAAGCTACTGCCGATGGTATCCCCGTTCATTCAATGGGTTACGGTCGGACATCAGCGGCCAACGGCAAGGTTTTTAGTCATATTTTCAATTATCCGGGTACTTACTGGGATGCCGCATCGATCATTGTTAAGCATATCGCTGATCAGGAAGGCGGTGACCTGAAAGATAAAACTATTGCTCTGGTCTATCACAATTCTGCCTACGGTAAAGAGCCTATTCGTACTCTGGAAGAACTGGCCAAAAAACATGGCTACAATCTGACATTACTGGCGGTCGATCATCCGGGTCAGGAGCAGAAGTCCCAATGGTTGCAGATTCGACGCGAACGCCCGGACTATGTATTAATGTGGGGCTGGGGTGTAATGAATCAGGTTGCTATTCAGGAGGCCGCGAATATTCGCTACCCCATGGATCATTTTATAGGAGTATGGTGGTCTGCGTCTGAAAATGACGTATTGCCTGCGGGTGATGCAGCCAATGGTTATAAAGCGGTTGCTTTTCACGGTGTAGGTAGTGGCTTCGGCGTATATGACGACCTTAAGAAACATGTTGTCGATACCGGCAAAGCTGCCGGTGATGGTTCAAATCTTGGAACTGTTCTTTATAACCGTGGTATGTATGCTGCGATGCTGGCTTCAGAAGCCGCCAGGACGGCTCAGGAGATTCATGGAACTGCTGACATTACTCCGGCTATGATGCGCGACGGTATGGAAGCGCTCAACCTGACTGAAGCACGAATGGCTGAACTTGGTCTGGCTAATTTCGGTCCGGAAGTTTCCGTTGACTGCGCCAACCATGGCGGGCCGGGTCTGGGTGCCATCCAGCAATGGGATGCGGCTGCAGGAACCTGGTCTCTGATTACAGAGTTCACGGGTGCAGATCGTGATGTTGTCGATGCGCTGATTGCGGAAGATTCAGCCGCGTTCGCTGCAGAAAACAATATTACTCCACGTGATTGTGGTGCCTGATATTAAGAGCCACAACTATAGCTCTTGAGGCTTGCACAGAATATGCCGGGGTGGGTTTGTCGCCCCGGTATGTTCTTAAAATCTCAAATATAAAACAAATCAAGACAGGCTTTAAATAGAATGGAAGGTCAAAGCGCTAATGAGAATATCGTGCTGAGTGTAAATAATATTGAAGTTATTTATGATCACGTAATTCTGGTGCTTAAGGGCGTATCTCTGGATGTGACTGAAGGAGGAATTGTTGCTTTGCTCGGAGCGAATGGGGCAGGAAAGACCACAACAATAAAATCTATATCTAATATCCTCGGGACTGAACGTGGTGAGGTAACCAAGGGGTCGATTGAATATATGGGAGAAAAGGTGGAGAATCTTTCGCCCACAGAGCTTGTGCAAAAAGGCGTGGTTCAGGTCATGGAGGGCCGTCATTGCTTTGAGCACCTTACCGTAGAGGAAAACCTGTTAACCGGTGCATATACTCGAAAAGACGGACGCAAAGCCGTCAGCGATTCGCTGGAGAAAGTGTATAGTTATTTTCCCCGTCTTAAGCTCAGAAGAAAAAGTCAGGCGGGCTACACTTCTGGCGGTGAGCAACAAATGGTGGCGGTGGGTAGAGCACTGATGGCGCAGCCTAAAGTGATATTGTTAGATGAACCTTCCATGGGGCTTGCGCCTCAGCTCGTTGAGGAGATTTTCCAAATTGTAAAAGATTTAAATCAGAAGGAAGGCGTAACCTTTCTGCTGGCGGAGCAGAATACCTCGGTGGCATTAAGATACGCGACCTATGGATATATTTTAGAAAATGGCCGTGTTGTAATGGATGGTGAGGCCAGGTCACTGTCCGAAAACGAGGACGTCAAAGAATTTTATCTTGGCCTAAGTGGCGGTGACAAGAAATCTTTTCGCGATGTGAAGCATTATCGAAGACGAAAGCGTTGGCTCGCCTAGGATAGGCGACCATTGCACTGACGCCGGCTTTTGATCAGGGTTGTCGTTGAAATATACGTTAGTCCGAGTTTTGTCCCGGTTTTGATCAGGCCCTATCTCCCAACAATTTATTCGGTAAAGACCAATGGCAGAGTATTACGATGATCTGGAAACCAGGGCGGTCGATCAAAGAGAGCAGGCGCTAACTTTCTCAGTTGGTAAACAACTGATTAATGCAAAGTCTAATGCCGCCGCATATGCGGGACTTCTTTCTGACTATGACTGCGAATCCTTTGCTTCTCTGGACGATCTGGAATCGTATCCTGTTACTCGAAAAGCAGAACTTGCCGATCGCCAGAAAAGCCATCCCCCTCTCGGAGGCTTTACGACTTTTAATCGAAACCAGATTCGCTATATAAACGTTTCCCCGGGCCCGATTTATGAAGCGTGTACTCACCAACCCGATTTCTGGCGACTGGCCCGAGCATTGTTTGCGGCCGGGTTTAGGAGTGGCGACCTCGTGCATAACAGTTTTTCCTATCATTTGACGCCTGCAGGTATGATGCTGGATAGCGGTTGTCACGCGCTCGGATGCGGGGTGATTCCCGGTGGGGTAGGGCAAACTGAAATGCAGGTGCGGACAATTCACGATCTAAAGCCGGATGCTTATGTGGGCACACCTTCCTTTCTTAAAAAGGTTCTTGAAAAAGCCGAAGAAATACAACTTGACATCTCTTCGATCGGCAAGGGACTGGTTTCCGGAGAGGCGTTACCTCCATCCCTTAGAAGTATTTTTAAAGATAAAGGAATAGCTGTTTTGCAGGCTTATGCCACGGCA
>JAIBDK010000185.1 GCA_024679435.1 Gammaproteobacteria bacterium
ATGGCAAGAGAGTTCAATGCCCGCAAAATTGGGAAAGTCGAGTTTTTACTGAATGGTTTCATAAAGCTTTAAATACGGGAGGTTGAAATTTAACCCGGCTCAGAGGTTACGCGCCTTGGATGCCTCTGTAAACTTGTATTAAATAACCCTCAACTTTACTATCAGGTGACCTTCTCAACACCCTATCGCTATGAGAAACACCGCTCCAAAAACTGTCAGTGTCCTTTTCATGATGTTGGCAGTTGGTTTGTTTGCAGGAATTTCTCTGGTTGCAAAATCGCTGGGCACGGGTCAGTCGGGGCCGGTATTGCATCCTGTTCAGATAAGCGCGGGCCGGTTTTGCTTTGCACTTCTTGTTCTAGTTCCCTTGTTCGTGATCAAGCGCCCTGGTTTTAAAGGAACACCCTGGAAACTGCATTTTGCGCGGAGTATTTCTGGATGGCTGGGCATCACCTGCATGTTCATTGCAGCGACAAAAATTCCTTTGGCGGATGCTAATGCTATCAGCTTTATGAGTGTTATTGTGACAATGGCGTTGTCAATTCCAATGCTTGGAGAGCAGGTCGATATAAGACGCTGGACGGCCGCGGGTGTTGCTTTCATCGGTGCCCTGATCCTGATAAAGCCGGGAACAGAAGCTTTTCACCCTGCTGCTGCTGTTGCATTGCTGGCTGCTTTGTTTGTCGGGCTGGAAGCTATTCTGGTGAAAAGGCTAAGTAATCGGGAACGGCCTATTCGTATTCTTTTCGTTAACAATACGATGGGTGCGATAATCTCGCTGATTGCTGCTCTTTTTTACTGGACTTCACCAACTATGGAGCAATGGCTTTTTCTGGCTGGGATTGGTGGCACTATGGTGTTGATACAGACAAGCTTTATTCAGGCACTCAGGCGGATGGACGCTAGCTTTGTTACCCCATTCTGGTACGCAGTGCCATTGTTTGCGGCACTTTTTGACTGGATGTTGTTTGGTGAACATTTGTCAACAACCAGTATAATCGGCATATCACTGATCACGTTGGGCGGAGTGATTATCTGTCGTCGTAGTCAGGGTTTCGGAAAAATTTGAAATTTGGCAGGCAAGAATAGATCAAACGTACCACCGGAATATTGCGAATGAAAAAAATTTTAACTGGCACACTACTTGCCATTGTTGCGGCTGCGGCCTGGTTCGTGATCAGTCTTGATGACCGGATCAAAAGCCATATAGAAAAAACGGGCACAACACTGGCCGGCGTTCCGGTGACAATTGAATCCCTTGATCTGTCGTTGTGGTCCGGGACGGGGACGATTGCCGGCCTTGGGATCCGCAATCCCGAGGGTTTCAGTGACAACAACGCCTTCGAAATGGGATTGATTTCAGTTGATGTGGATATGTCTTCAATATTTTCCCAACCACTGGTAGTGAGCGAGATGGTGATTGATTCCACTAGTATACGGCTTGAGTTTCTCGAAAACCTGGGCTCCAATCTTCAGAAGATTGTAAATGTCAGCAGCAAGCAGAATAACGTAAAGGATCGGAAAAAGAAAAAAAAGAGCGGAACTGAGGATGATGAAACAGCAGTGGACCAATCTGCCGAAACCGATGAAATCGACGGAGAAGAAGATGAACATGATACCGGGTATCTTGTTCGCATAGAAGCCCTTCGAATCAGCGAAACAACGTTCAGTGTAACCAAAGGTGATGACAGTTGGTCCGATACCATTGCCGAACTTGAGATGAATAATTTAGGGAAGGAAAAGGGTATTTCTACGCGTGCAATCGGCATTGATGTGGTAACCAAACTGACTCGAAAGACGCTGAGTCAAGCCGCCAAACGGGAAATTAATGAAGCCGTGAAGAAAAAAGTGGAAGAGGCTGGCAGTAAGTTACTGGAATCATTGTTGCAGCAGTGATGCGGGTAGGATGTCTTTTCACCGTAGTGGAAGGAGTCTCCTAACGGCGTCCCAAATAACAGTGACACGATCATCGGGCGGTCCTTTTCGTTCGGGATGACTCGGTATATCAGGTTCTTGTCATACGCTGATTAATGCCAAAACCCGCAAACATGGCGGTGACAAAAATTAAGGGCTCATATGAGCCTGATAACAATGCGCTTATAGCGGGCCCGGGACAATATCCAGCCATGCCCCAACCGATACCAAACAGGGCAGCACCGCAAACCAGTTTTGAATCGATGTCGGTTCGGTCCGGTATGCGAAACCGGGTTTCGACTAGAGGAGTTGATTGCTTTGTTACGAGTCGAAAGCCAACAAAGCTGACTGCCACTGCTGCGAACATCACCAGAATCAGGGAAGGATCCCAGTTCCCGGTGATATCCAGAAATGCGATAACCTTTTGCGGGTTAACCATTTGTGAGATTGCCAGACCCAGGCCGAAGAGAATGCCCGCAAACAGGCTGGTAAGGTTTTTTGTCATTGCATCATTCCAGTCGCTAGATCAAAACTTGGTAAGAAAATAAACGGTCAACATGCCGGTTCCAAGGAATGTTACGGTGGCGATGATTGATCGAATTGAAAGTCTCGAAACCCCGCAGACGCCATGTCCACTGGTGCAGCCACTTCCTAGGCTGGTGCCGATTCCGACCAGTAATCCTGCAACAATCAGCTTTATGTTTGAAAACCCGGTTCGTGGTTCAAAAGCCGGTGGCGTCAGCCAGAGATAGCAGGCAGCTCCGATCAGAAGACCGAGAATGAAACAGATTCTCCATCCAGAATCACCTTTTGCTGGTTGGAGTAATCCGGATACGATGCCGCTGATTCCCGCAATCCTGCCGTTACACCAAAGCAACACCACGGCAGCGAGGCCGATGAAAGCACCGCCAATCAGTGCCGAATAAGGGGTATATGATTCCATGATTAACCTGCCCTGCTGGATTTTCCCAGCTGATTCAGAGGAACTTTGAGATAAGCTACCCCATTATTTTCCGGATCGGGTAGCTTTCCCGCCCGGATATTTATCTGAATAGAGGGAATGATTAACCCGGGCATTCCAAGTTTTTCATCTCTCGCATTTCGCCGCGACACAAACTCCTCTTCGGTAACCGATTCGTTTATGTGGATATTTTTCAGTTTATGTTCCTCCAGACGATGAACATATTCCAGTTCCCGGCCCGCAGGCATATAGTCGTGACACAAAAATACCCGGGTTGCGTCAGACAAACCAAACAGCCTGTGAATTGAGCGATAAAGATATCGGGCGTCTCCGCCTGGAAAATCGGTTCTGGCAGATCCAAAATCCGGGGCAAACAGGGTGTCGCCGACAAAGACAGCGTCGCCGATCAGGTAGCTTACGCTGTCATTGGTATGACCAGGCGTATGGAGCACTGTTGCTTCCATCATGCCGATGGCAAGTTTTTCATTGTCCTTTAATAAGCGGTCAAACTGACTACCATCGGTGACAAGGTCATCAAGATTGAAGACTTCGCGAAAAGTTTTTTGCACCTCACAAATTCCCTCTCCGATGGCAATTTTGCCGCCGGCTTTGGCCCTCAAATATTGAGCCGCCGAGAGATGATCGGCGTGGGCATGAGTCTCTAAAATCCACTCTACTTTTAGGTCGTTGTCCAAAACATACTTAAGAATTCTATCAGCATGCCGGGTAGAGGTTCGGGCAGCAGCGGCATCATAATCCAGAGCGGGATCAATGATCACGGCACAACGACTCATCGGATCTTTCACGACATAACTGAGGGTAAAAGTTGATTTATGAAAAAACATTTCAACAACAGGACTGGACATAATCACCTTCAATTTAGAGCTGTTTTAATCAAACCCGAATAACGCCTAGCGGGTAGATTATTAAGTTACCGTAATGTTGCCCGAGTTTATCTTAATTTTCAAAACTTAAAGTTGTCCCAGATCAAATAGACGCAATTTCATGAATTAGATTATGGCGCCCGATTTGCCAGGAAAAATATATTACCCGCCTCAGATTTTCAATAATACCTGCTTTACTATTTATACGTGCTGCGATGAGTACGGCGAAGGGTTAAACGGATTACTATGGATGGTTATCTGTGTAGCCGGATAGCGAACCGATGAACCGGTAAGTATGTGGTCCAGGCTGACCTGGCCGGAACAATTTTTGGTCGGATTGTCGAATTCAGATAAGAGTGTAAAGTGCTCGTCCTATTGATCTTCCCGGCTCAGTTTTTTCGACCCAGAATAAAGCTTGTATCCGGAAGCAGGGGTGCATTTTCGTCGCCACAATAGTCCGTAGCGAGAATGTCGAATTCTGAAAAAGCAGAATTAAGTTCGCCACTCTCAACCACGTAATCAGGATTAAATTTCGGATGGCTTAGTAGATGGTTCCGGTTAAAGGTTTTGTAAAACAAAAGCCCGCCGGGCTTAACCCATGACGAGATAGCTTCGAAAAGCGGGCGCTGTAAAAAGCGAATGACCGATACCAGATCGAAACTGTGCTGGGGAAATTGGCAGGTTTCAAGGTCACAGGCGATGGAATTCATAGGTAGGCCTAAATGCTTTGCTGAGGACTGCCCCGGGCCGAGCCCGTTCAGCGCACAGTCAGCGGCAACAACTCGATAGCCAATGCTCGCAAGATAGAGTGCATTTCTGCCTTTTCCGCTTGCTACCTCAAGGGCTATTTTTGAGGGTCCTGATAAACTTGAGATGCCTGATAAATCGGAATCAAGATAACGAAACAGTTGGACAAGCTCATCTTCACCCTTGGGAATTATCTGCGAATCAGATTGACTCTCCTTTAAAGTTGAAACGGCATATTTTCTGTTCCAGCGCTCAATGTCTGGGTTAGCGCTAATTTTACCCGGAGTGGCCAAAAGGCTGCACCTCTACCCAATCACCGGCTTTGGCGCCTTCGGATTCATCAGGAAGAATAACAAAGCAATTAGCCTGGCTCATGGAGCTGAGAATTCCGGAACCCTGTTCTCCCGTTGATTGAACAACAGTTTCTCCAGATTCATTCAATGACATCACACCGCGCTGATATTCCATTCGACCCGGTCGCTTGCGAAGGTCGGTGACCGTTCTCATTTTCAATCTCATGGGTACATGATATTGCTCGCCGGCCAGTTGCCTTATCGCCGGTTTGAGAAACACCTGGAAGGTGACCATTACTGAGACCGGATTTCCGGGTAAGCCAAAGAACAGACTGGTTCCCAGTCTGCCAAAGGATATTGGTCGGCCTGGCTTGATGGCCACTTTCCAGAAGCTGACTTGACCGAGGCGGGTAAGTATATCCTTGATATAGTCCGCCTCGCCCACTGAAGCACCGGCGGTTGTGATCACAAGGTCGGCCCGAGCTGCGGCATCCTCAATAGTTGCAGCGATGGCTTTAGGGTCGTCTTTGACTACGCCCAGGTCAATCTGCTCTACCCCAAGTTCTGATAACATCGCAAACAGGGTATAGCGGTTGGAATCATAA
>JAIBDK010000269.1 GCA_024679435.1 Gammaproteobacteria bacterium
ACGGTTCTGCCGCACTGAAAAATCACGGTGTATCGACAAAAATTATGCATAGTCCAAACCTGCATATTACGACTTCCAGTGGCATAACGAATATTAACCGGGTCAAACAGGATAACTGCACCAAAATCTCTGCTTTTCAGCCATTTTGTAACCTGTCTTTGTCGAAAGCTCTGGATTTTTTCAATTTTGGCAGCATCATACATGTCTATGAGAATGTCATAGTTTACGGGTAAAGTTCCAGTAAAATATTTACCCCCATTTGACATAGGCAGAGTGTATGTTTCGCATTTGAGATATCGATTTTACGCACAGTTACACAGCCTCTAGAATCGTGCCTTTATCATATTTAACGCACAGAAAAACAGGACCCGATACATGACATCTAGCCCTTCATCCATCATTATTAACGATCGTGAATACGCCTGGCCCAAACAACCCGTTGTGGTTGTGTGCATCGATGGTTCGGAGCCAGACTATATCGAGGAGGCCGTGAAAGCCGGCGCTATGCCATGGATGAAGCAAATACTGGAAAAGCAGGGATCCGATCTACGGGGTGATTGCGTTGTCCCGAGTTTCACAAACCCAAACAACATGTCCATTGTGACTGGTGTTCCACCACGGGTTCATGGTATTTGCGGAAATTTTTACTACGACCGTGAAAACGATGTAGAAGTTATGATGAACGAACCTTCATTACTGCGCACCCCGACTATCTTCAAGGCATTTCAGGATGAAGGCGCTAAAGTCGCTATTGTCACTGCAAAAGACAAGCTGCGTCGACTACTCGGCAACGAACTGGTCTTTGGAGAAAACGGCGCGATATGCTTCTCTTCGGAAAAATCCGATCAAGCAACTCTGGCCGACAACGGCATTGAGCATGTGGTTGAGATGGTTGGCATGGAAGTGCCATCAGTTTACAGCGCAGAATTATCCGAATTTATTTTTAATGCCGGTGTAAAGCTTATGGAAACCGTTCGCCCGGACATCATGTATCTTTCCACAACCGATTATATACAACACAAATTCGCGCCCGGCTCTGCAGGTGCAAACAACTTCTACGCAATGATGGACAGCTATTGGAGTCAACTCCATGATCTGGGCGCTATTATTGGCCTGACTGCTGATCACGGCATGAATGCCAAGCATAACGAAGAGGGTAATCCAAACGTGATTTATCTGCAGGACAAAGTTGACGACATATTGGGTGTCGGTAAGGGTCGGGTAATTCTGCCGATCACCGATCCTTACGTGGTTCATCATGGGGCTCTGGGTTCTTTTGCGACGGTTTATTTGCCAAACGACGTGGACTCGGCCGCCATACTGGAGTCACTTTCACAGATTCCCGGTATTGAGTCTGCCCTGACCAACGCCCAGGCCTGCGATAAATTCATGCTTGCGCCCGACCGTGTCGGTGATCTGGTTCTAGTATCAGAGATCAATACCGTTATCGGCACCAGTGCCGACCGCCACGATCTGTCCGGACTTGAAGTACCGTTACGATCGCATGGTGGAGTGAGCGAGCAAACCGTACCGTTGATTTTTAACCGAAAAATCATCAATTTGCCTGACAGGCCTCTTAGAAACTTTGATGTGTTCGACCTGGCTCTGAATCATGCTGCAGCCTAAGTCTGGATAGACAACCGCATCGCTCAAACGACAACAAATCCAGGAACTATTAAGAAGAGCAACTATTATGAATAACCCAGAATCAGCACAGGCTAATCACCAGAAAATGCGTATCGCCGGACACCTGGTGGACGGTGATACCGGCAAGAATATTGAAGTCATGAATCCCTACACCAACGAGGTAGTCGGCACCGTTCCCCGCGCTAGCCGGGAACAGATTGCCAGCGCATTCGATATAGCCGCCCGATACACATCCAAACTCACGCGCTACGAACGCCAGCAAATTCTGATGAAAACCGCAGAGATTCTGGTATCCCGGAAGGAAGAAATTTCTGATCTGATTACCGCGGAATGCGGGCTTAGCAAAAAAGATAGCCTCTATGAAGTCGGCAGAGCTTTCGATGTATTCTCACTCGCCGGTCAGCTTTGCATTGTGGATGACGGAGAAATTTTTTCCTGTGATCTTACACCCCATGGAAAACAGCGCAAGATATTTACCCAGCGTGAACCGTTGAACTGCATTTCTGCGATCACTCCGTTTAACCATCCGTTAAACATGATCTCACACAAAATCGCACCGGCCATCGCTACCAATAACTGCATGGTAGGCAAACCCACTGAACTAACTCCATTAACCGCCCTGTTACTTGCAGACGTGTTATATGAGGCGGGTCTGCCACCAGAAATGCTGTCTATCGTGACCGGCATGCCGGAAGACATCGGCGACGAAATGATTACCAACCGCCACATCGATCTGGTGACCTTTACCGGCGGTGTTCCCGTAGGTAAATACATTGCCGAAACTGCGGGTTATAAGCGGACCGTTCTGGAACTCGGCGGTAATGCGCCTTTAATTGTTATGGAAGATGCCGATCTTGATAAGGCTGCAGAAATGGCGGTTCAGGGCGGCACAAAAAACTCCGGGCAGCGGTGTACCGCAGTGAAACGGGTACTGGCTATCGAATCGATAGCTGATGAATTTGCCGCGCTGGTTGCCGAAAAAGCCGCCAAACTAAAATATGGTGACCCCATGGATCCGGATACCGATGTCGGGACGGTAATCAACGAGAAATCCGCCATTCTGTTCCAGAACAGAGTGAACGATGCAATCGAAAAAGGCGCTAAATTGCTATATGGCAATGATCGTCAGGGTGCCGTTTATTCTCCCACGGTTCTAGATCATGTTGCTCATGACTGTGAACTGGTGATGGAAGAGACTTTCGGCCCTCCGATTCCGATCATTCGGGTAAAAGACATTGACCACGCCATTAAAGTTGCCAACGGCACCGCTTTCGGTCTTTCTTCAGGCGTATGTACCGACAATCTTAAGTACATTACCCGGTTCGTCAACGAACTGCAGACCGGAACAGTCAATATCTGGGAAGTACCGGGTTATCGAATCGAGATGTCTCCATTTGGCGGGATTAAAGACTCAGGACTTGGATATAAAGAAGGTGTTCTTGAAGCGATGAAAAGCTACACCAACGTTAAGACGTTCTCACTGCCCTGGGGATAATTTTTACAGAATGAATGGGGCAAGGTCGACGGTTATTTCAAGCCCGATAGTGTAGTAGCCTAAAAACCTTTTCCTGGAAAACAATCCATGCCGAGCCCGAACAGGCTCGGTTTTTTGGTTTATGATCCGGGACTCTCTATTTTTCTGGGCTGACTAACCCTGAAATTAAGCTCCTCAACACAATATGCAAGATACCACCAAGCAATCCAGCAACAAATCGATAGACTGGTACTTTGATTTTATCTCCCCTTTCGCTTATTTCCAGCATTACACCCTGATCAATCACTATCCGGATGTCACCATAAACTACTATCCGATACTTTTTGGTGCAGTTCTGCAAAATCATGGGAACAAGGGCCCGGCGGAGATTCCTTCAAAAAGAATTATGACTTACCGCTACTGCACCTGGCAGGCAAAAAAGCGCGGCATTCCATTCAAGTTTCCAGATGTTCATCCCTACAAACCAGTATCCGTGCTCAGACTGGCCCTTGCAGCCGGAATCAACAGAGAGAACGTAACCTGCATATTCCACTACATCTGGGTCCAAGGCAATGATCCTTCGTCCCCGGAAAATCTCCTGAAACTGGCATCTAAACTTGGTCTCAAAAATATGGAGAAAGCGATACAACAACCGTCTATAAAAAAACAGCTTAGAGACAATACGGAACACGCTTCATTGCTCGAACTGTTCGGCGTTCCCACCATCATGATCAACGATAAACTATTCTGGGGTGACGATTTAACCGAAATGGCCATGGGGTATCTCTCGAATCCCGAGCTTTTTGATTCAGAAGATTATCAGCGACTCGAAACCTTACCCAACGGATTAACACCCTGATCTTAATGCGCAACTTCTACGTCGAATATTTGCCGTGAATAACGCACCGGCGCGGCTGAAACAAATGTCCGTTCGACAAAGCATGGTCCAGGGTATGCAGAACTCCGTAGGGTATTTTATTTCCACATTTCTATTCGG
>JAIBDK010000212.1 GCA_024679435.1 Gammaproteobacteria bacterium
GCGCTGCTTGAAGCAGACGTTTCTCTGGAAGTTACCCGAACGTTCATAGATCAGGTGAAAACCAGGGCCGTCGGTACAGAAGTGCTTGACAGTCTGCAGCCCGGGCAAACGGTGGTGAAGGTAGTCCAGGAAGAGCTTGTCAAGCTCATGGGTGAATCCAACGACGGTCTTAATTTGGCAACTCGACCACCCGCAGTAGTATTTATTGCCGGTCTGCAGGGTGCCGGTAAAACCACTACCGTGGGCAAACTCGGAAATTTTCTTAAGACCCGGGAAAAGAAGTCAGTGATGGTGGTCAGTGCCGATGTTTACCGCCCCGCAGCGATTGACCAACTTGAGACCGTGGCAAAAACTCTGGACTTAGAATTCTTCCCGTCAGATGCTTCCCAAAATCCCGTAGAGATCGCCCGAAATGCGCTGGAACAGTCTCGAAAGAACAGCATCGATGTATTAATTGTGGACACTGCGGGTCGTTTGCATGTTGACATGGACATGATGTCTGAAATTCAGCAACTGCATGCCGTGGTGGATCCTGTGGAAACGCTGTTTGTTGTGGATAGCATGACGGGCCAGGATGCTGTGAACAGTGCCCGTGCTTTTGATGAAGCTTTGCCGCTCACTGGGGTTATTCTCACTAAAACCGATGGTGACGCCAGAGGGGGTGCAGCACTGTCTATTCGTCATGTAACCGGGAAGCCGATCAAATTTATGGGCACTGGTGAGGCAATGGACGCCCTCGAACCCTTTCATCCCGACCGAGTGGCTTCAAGAATACTCGGTATGGGTGACGTCCTTTCTTTAGTGGAGGAAGTAGAACGAAAAGTTGATAAAAAACAGGCTGAGAAGCTTGCAAAAAAAATCTCCAAAGGCAAGGGTTTTGATCTGGATGATTTCCGGGAGCAGATGATGCAAATGCAAAATATGGGGGGAATTATGGGAATGGTGGATAAACTACCCGGTATGGATAAGGTGCCGCAAAAAGCGCTTGACCAAATGGGTGACAAAAAAACGGCTCAAACTATCGCAATAATAAGTTCCATGACTTCCCATGAGCGCAAATTTCCTGCGGTAATTCGGGGGTCCAGAAAAAAACGAATTGCCAATGGTTCAGGGACTCATGTTCAGGATGTGAATCGCCTGTTAAAGCAGTTTATGCAAATGCAAAAAATGATGAAGAAAATGAATAAAAAAGGCGGCATGAAAGGGATGATGGATCAGATGCGAGGGGCAGGCGGCGGCAGGCCAGGGATGCCGTTCTAGAATGGTTTCCAGTGGTTGGTTCCAACCACCAGGATATCCGGTGCCCAAGATATAAAATTTAGGTGCGCTTCAGGTTGTTTTTAAAGTGGAAATGCCTCTTAAAAATCCGCGCAAAGCCTTGGAAATGAAGGCTAAATATAGATATACTCACGGGCTAATCTAATCATATTCAAGTCCGTTCAATTGCGGACTTTTTTTTCGGCTCAGAGGTAGATTGTGAATCTTACAGGTGCAGATATCGTCGTTCGTTGTTTGAAGGATGAAGGTATCGAATACATATTTGGTTATCCAGGGGGGGCAGCATTGCATATATACGATGCAATGTATCGGCAGGATGACGTTAAGCATATTTTAGTTCGTCATGAGCAAGGTGCAACCCATGCTGCAGACGGCTATGCCCGTGCAACGGGAAAGCCGGGCGTTGTGTTGGTTACATCCGGCCCGGGTGTTACCAATACGGTGACCGGTATTGCAACGGCTTTTATGGATTCCATTCCGATGGTGGTAATAACCGCCCAGGTCCCTTCTCATCTGATTGGCGACGATGCTTTCCAGGAAGTCGATACCGTCGGGATTACCCGGCCCTGTGTAAAACATAATTTTCTTATTAAGGACGTCAATAAAATCGCCGAGACTATGAAAAAGGCGTTTTACATCGCAGCGACTGGACGCCCCGGACCTGTAGTGGTTGATATCCCCAAGGATATTACCGCGCAATCTGCCGAGTATCATTATCCTGCCAAAATCGATATGCGGTCATATCAGCCGAAAATAAAAGGCCATAACAAGCAGATTGCCCGTGGTGTTGATCTTCTGTTGCAGGCAAAAAAACCGATTATCTATACTGGTGGCGGCGCGATTTTATCATCTGCCGAAGACGCACTTGTGCAATTGGTTGATTCCGTAGAGTATCCGAGCACCAGTACCTTGATGGGGTTGGGGGCAATTCCCGCTTCAAATCCGAACTTTCTCGGTATGCTGGGGATGCATGGCACCTATGAAGCCAATATGGCCATGTATGACTGTGATGTGATGCTCGCTGTGGGTGCAAGATTTGATGATCGGGTAACCGGGGAATTGTCCAAGTTTTCTCCCAATGCAAAAATCATACAGATCGATATTGATCCTTCATCCATAGGGAAAAATGTTCCTGTTGAAGTCCCAATTGTTGGAGATTGCAATGAGGTGCTGCTGCAATTGAATGCGCAGCTTCAGCCGAGACTGGGTGAGATTGGTCGTGGCTCGATCGATCAATGGTGGGATGTCGTCAATCAGTGGAAATCTCTGGACTCACTCGCCTATAATGCCAGTGATACCGTTATAAAACCGCAGTTTGTAGTTCAAAAGTTACTTGAGATTACTAACGGCGATGCTTATGTCACATCCGATGTTGGGCAACACCAGATGTGGGCTGCCCAATACTATACTTTTGAAAAGTCACGCCGCTGGATTAATTCTGGTGGTCTCGGTACCATGGGTTTCGGCTTGCCTGCGGCACTTGGTGTGCAACTCGCTTATCCCGATGATCTGGTGGCCTGTATTACCGGCGATGCCAGTATTCAGATGTGTCTTCAGGAGCTTTCTACCTGCCTGCAATACAACTTGCCCGTCAAGGTGCTTAATCTCAACAACCAGTATATGGGTATGGTCAGGCAGTGGCAGGAGTTTTTCTATGATAGGCGATATTCACATTCTTATATGGATGCGTTACCGGATTTTGTGAAACTGGCGGAAAGTTATGGACATATAGGCATTCGTGTGGATAAACCCGGTGATGTTGAAGGTGCGCTAAAGGAAGCTTGTGGAATGAAAAATCGTCTGGTATTCCTCGATATTCTTACGGACCATACTGAAAATGTATACCCAATGATTGCTGCAGGTAAAGGTCATAGCGAGATGCATCTCAAACCCAGTGATGGGGATGTGCAGGAAAGAGAGCTGGCATGATGAGAAGAATTATTTCAGTTTTACTTGAAAACGAAGCCGGAGCGCTGTCACGGGTGGCCGGACTATTTTCTGCCCGTGGTTATAACATTGAATCACTCACGGTGGCACCTACGGATGACCCGTCTTTGTCTAGAATGACTATCGTTACCAGCGGCACAGATGCGGTAATCGAACAGATCACCAAACAGCTCAATAAATTGGTCGACGTGGTTAAATTACGTGATTTGACCGAAGGAAAACATTTGGGCCGTGAACTGATGTTGGTTAAGGTTTCTGCTTCCAGTGCTGATCAGAAAGATGACATCAAGCGTCTGGTTGATATTTTTCGCGGGAGATATATAGACGTCACCGAGTCAACCTTTACCCTGGAATTAACTGGCAGCACAGAAAAAGTAGATGCTTTTCTTGAAGCCTTGTCCCAGGCTGAAATGATTGAGGTCGTGAGATCGGGCATGCTCGGAATAGGAAGAGGTAAAAATGCGTTAAAGCTTTGATTCTTCAAAGTGTTTGTTCGGCAAGCTTGACGGTTGTATCTCGCATTTTTTTGGTTTGCACGTTGTTTATTCATTCATTACTTAAAAAAGCCAATTATGTCTAGATTTGATTATCCTATTCTCGCTAAAGAAGGTACGGTTCATTTGGTGTTGGCTGCATTATCTGGCATCGCAGCGACAATTTGGTTTGGCGTGGCCTCAATTTTTGTCTGGATTTTGGTGCTTTTTGTCTTTCAGTTCTTTAGAGATCCCAAAAGAAACATTACATCCGACCCCGGTGCGATTGTTTCACCGGCAAGTGGTAAGGTTGTGTCTATCTGCGAAGATTTGAATCCGTATCAGGATGGCAATAAAGCGCTTAAAGTCAGTGTGTTCATGAATGTTTTTTCGGTGCATTCCAATTTAGTGCCTGTGGGTGGAACCGTTGAGGGGAAATGGTATTTTCCTGGAAGCTTTGTTAACGCTGCGCTGGACAAGGCATCTGTTGAGAACGAAAGAAATGCCATTCACATCCGCACTAAAGACGGGCACGATGTGTTCAGTGTGCAAATTGCTGGATTGATTGCTCGCAGAATTCTATGTTACGTCAACGAGGGTGAGTCGGTTTCTACCGGTGAACGGTATGGATTTATCCGTTTTGGTTCTCGTGTAGATCTTTACTTGCCTCTTGATACTAAATTGCGGGTAACGCTGGGGCAATCGGTTGCTTCAGGTAACGATACAATCGGATTTTTGCCAGGATATAATGCGATCTGATTGACACCTGCGCAAAAGCGGTACTTTGGTTAGGCTTGTTTATCCACTTTGTTCCTGGTTGAGCAATATTCTTCACTCAATGGATTATTTGTTTGAATCTGTATTTATTATCTTTGTCTTTTTCCTGATATTATGTGGTCACTATGACTAATTCAACTTCAAGTAATCCTCGCAAAGGAATTTATTTCCTGCCTAGTTTGTTCACTACCGTGGGGCTGTTTTTTGGTTTCTATTCCATTATTCAGGCATCTCAGGGCAACTTTTCTCAGGCGGCCAGTGCCGTTTTTATCGCCATAATTATGGATGGTCTGGATGGCCGTGTTGCGCGCTGGACCAACACAGCAAGCGATTTTGGCAAGGAATACGA
>JAIBDK010000165.1 GCA_024679435.1 Gammaproteobacteria bacterium
AAAATACAACGAATAATTTTCTTACTATTTTTGCAATGAATTTGCGCGATTTCAAAACTATTCTGGGCAAGGTAATATTCTTGGGAGTAAGCCTTTTGCATCAGACTTCTTTCGCGGGGCCGCATGCGATATATCTTGGTGCGAGCAACTCTCCATTGGACAACCCCCACGACATCAAACTGTCCACCGATGCCAAGCTGTTATATGTCTCGGATGTGGGAAATAATAGGGTGGTCATACTGGATGCGGAGACGCTAACCATGGTCAGCCATTTCGGTTCAGACTGGCAATCAGGAACACACGATATAGATATCGATGATGAGCAAAGACTATACGTAGCCGACACACATAACAATCGCGTTTTAATATATCAGCTCACCGATACCAAACCCGAAGTGATTGGGCAGTTGGACGAAAGTATTCGGGGCCCAGAAGGCGTGCTGGCGCACCCGAATGGGCGAATCTATGTTGGAGGCGCATGGTCGGGGAATGTTATCGCCTACGAGCGCGGAAAAATTGTGGCCGAACTTGCGGGTTTGTCATCGCCACATGATCTTGAACTGGCGCCCGGTGATAATATATGGCTCGCCGATGCGGGCAACAACCGCATGCTGCTGTTAACGCAGAATCTGGAAATCATACGGGAGCTCAAGGGGAGTCCTTATAATTTTGATGGTGTGCGGTATCAAGACGTTCTTGCCGATGGAACGCTGATCGTTGCCGACAAGTATAGCCATAGCATCAAGATTATTTCCCAGTCTGGCAAAGTGCTGATGACACTTGGAACTGGCAAGCCCGGCATCGGGCCCGGAAAATTTCGTACCCCGGAGGGAGTTGAGACAAGGGGCGATATTGTATGGTTGTCGGATTCTGGAAACGACCGAGTCGTCAAGTACCAACTGGAGTGGGATTGAGTTTTGCTTCAGAGTTTAAAGTGGCCACGGGCGATTAAATGTTCTTGCTGGTTGGGTGTAAGGTGCCCGATGTGGCCAGTCCCGCCTGTGCCATCAGGCTTGAAAATCACTTCCTCCGCCCTGCTTGGATAATTGGAGTTACTTGCGGAGCAATATTACAATGACGAAAAGGAATCGTGCTTGTGGCCGGATTATTTATCGTTCGAGCTGTTGCCTCTATAATCAGATTTTCTAAATCAAGAGCATCCAATTTATGTCATTCGACACGCTACTCTCACCGATGGTTATTCGTAAATTAACAATACGTAATCGGATTTTTTCGACTGGCCATATGACCCGAATGACTACAAATGGCAAACCTACAGAGCAGATGGTTGCTTACCACGAGGCACGAGCCCGGGGTGGGGCAGGGTTGATAATTTGTGAAGCGGCTCGGGTCCATGAGTCAGCGCTTTCGGATTCACCTGCTGTGGATGCCAGCACGGATGCCTGTATTGCACCTTATCAGAAAATTGCGGAAGCGATACATCGTCATGGTTGTAAGGTGTTTGGCCAGGTCAGCCACTCTGGCCGCGCCAATGACCGAAGACGCGATGGCTTGAAAGATGTGCCCTATTCCGCGTCCATGTCTCCCGATGAGCGCTTTCATAACATGCCCAGAGCAATGGATATTGAATTAATTGAGGAAATACTTGAGGCTTACGGCGCCGCTGCTGGACGCATGGCTCATGCCGGACTCGACGGTATTGAAATACCGGCAAGTCATGGTTTGTTGCCGGCCCAGTTTCTAAATCCGCGAGTGAATACTCGTGACGACCGATACGGAGGCAGTCTTGAAAATCGGTTGCGCTTTATTCGGGAGGCGATTTGCAGCATCAGGAGGCATGTTGGTGAAGAGCGGGTGGTGGGTATGCGAATTTCCGTTGATGAGATTGAGCATGAAGGACTGGAAGCCGGCGAGGCCCGGGAAATCTGCCGGACCCTGTCGGAAATGCCGGAGCTAGATTATTTCAACGTTATAGCCGGCTCAATGGCGGGTTTGGGCGGATCGATTCATGTGGTGCCGCCGATGATGGTGGAACATGCATATACCGCACCCCTTGCTGAATTAATTAAAGAAGTAACGGACAAACCAGTTTTCGTTGCCGGACGGATCAATCAACCTCAGATTGCTGAACAGATACTTTTAACCGGGCAGGCGGATATGTGCGGTATGACCCGGGCACTGATTGCCGATCCGCAATTGCCGAAAAAGACGATGGCTGGGCGCACAGATGAAATTCGCGCTTGTATTGGTTGTAATCAGGCCTGTATCGGGCATTATCATCTGGGAACGTCGATTTCGTGTATTCAATTTCCGGTTACTGGTCGCGAGCTGATATTGGGGACTATCGCTGATTCTGAGGCCCCAAAGCAGGTAGTTGTGATTGGTGCCGGTCCGGCAGGATTGAAGGCGGCTGCAACCGCTGCGCAGCGTGGTCATAGCGTTACATTATGCGAATCTTCTGAATCAGTGGGCGGCCAGGTAAAGTTGGCACAGTTATTACCCGGCAGATCGGAATTTGGTGGCCTGACCACCAATCTTTTGTATGAAGCTGAATCGGCAGGAGTGAAGATAATGCTGAATACCGAAGTGGATGAGCAATGGTTGGGAGCGCATCCTGTGGATTCAGTTATTCTTTCCAGTGGCGCGTCACCTTATCGGCCGGAGATTCCCGGCCAGGAAGATGCCCGAATTATTGACGCCTGGGAGGTGCTTCGGGGAGAGACTGATATAGGCTCCTGCGTAGTGATTGCTGACTGGCGCACCGACTGGATCGGATTAGGTTTGGCGGAGCTACTGGCTCGCAACGGCAGTCAGGTTCGTCTGGTGGTCAACGGAATGGGTGCCGGGCAGGAGCTGCAGTCATATATTCGCGATCAATGGATTGGAACTATTCATAAGTTGGGTGTGGAAGTCATTCCTTATGGCCGACTCTACGGTGTCGATGAGGACAGCGTTTATTTCCAGCATATGCTTAGTAATGAGCCTATTATTTGTGAGAATGCAGATTCTTTGGTGCTGGCTTTGGGGCATCAGTCGGAAAACGGACTGGAATCGATGCTTAAAAAGTCTGGAATAGAATACTATCTTGCAGGAGATTGCTTAAGTCCGCGATCGGCGGAAGAAGCGGTTTACGAAGGTATGATGGCCGGCATTAAAGTCTAGAATTCGTGCACACAGATGACCGTTATTAAACCAACAGTGTGAGCCGTAAGAAATGAAAAAATTTATATCGATCATTGCAATAACACTGGTTTTATTCTTTCTCGCCGGCCCCTGGTTGATGACCCGGGCGGGAGAATTTCTGGTGGTGGATGAAACGCCTCTGGAGCCTGCTGATGCGGTGGTAGTGCTAACTACTGGCGTGGATTATTTGCCCCGCTTAATGCAGGCCGCAGAGTTGTATCAACAAGGCCTTGCAAAATATATTGTAGTAAACGGAAATCGGAAAACCGATTTGCACCGAAAGCTTGAGAAACAGGGATTTGTTGGTTCTGGGAACTGGTATGACGGCTCATTGGCTGTTCTTGAGTTTTTAGGCGTAAAAAACACCGCAATTCTGTTTATAAACGCGGAAGACGTTTTCGATACCGTTTCCGAGGCTCAAACTGTAGGCCCGATTCTGGAAAAAAATAACATACGCTCAATAATTGTAACGACAAGTAAATTTCATACACGAAGATCGATCGCAATCTGGCGTCACCTTTATGAGAGTAAGTTCGAGCTTCAGGTTATGGGCGCCAGGGAAGACCCTTTTGATGCCGCGGGCTGGTGGCTTCATGGACGCCAGATTCGCCAGTTGCTTGGGGAATATGGCGGTTGGCTCTATTTTTGGGGAGATCGCCTGACTGGGTAATCGGTCAAAGTGAGTTGTTCAATTCGGATACGTCTAAGAAAACCAGGTGACGTCAATAGGACGGCAACATAAACTCTAAAAGAATAAAGCACGGTTCTGGGTTGGTTTTATTGAGTGATTTCCCAGAAGGTCAGATGCACATCCTAAGTCAGCTTAAAACCCTATAGAATTAGACCATGGAGAATACGCGAGAACATGGTCGTGCAATGGTGATGATGATCACGGCGATGCTGATGTTGCCGGGTATTGATGCCATCGCTAAATGGTTGTCAGGGTCGATATCTTCCGGGCAGGTTACCTGGAGTCGTTTTTTCTTCCAGATAATCCTGATGTCACCGCTGTTATTAAAAACCAGTGGCCCCTGGTTGAACTCTGCACTGTATCTGCACGCGGCCCGGGGGACTTTGATTGCGCTTGCCACGCTGCTCTTTTTTTCTGGCCTGGCCTATTTGCCCATAGCAGACGCTATATCGATCTTTTTTGTTGAGCCTTTGCTGGTTACGTTGTTGTCGGCATTCTTTCTTGGGGAGGCGGTGGGTTGGCGAAGATTATCCGCTATCGTCATCGGTTTCGTTGGCGCGATGGTTATTATCCGCCCGTCCTTTGCAGAGGTTGGCTGGGCGGTGTTGTACCCTTTGGGTGCGGCATTGTGTTTTTCCGTTTATATTATTCTGACTCGCAAAATGGTGCGTAGCGAAGACCCCATTCGGTTACAGTTTTTTGGCGGTGTTTTCGGCTTTATAGTGATGAGTATCGCACTGTTGTTTGGCACAAGTCAGGAAATTGGCATGTTGACTGCAGTATGGCCTACCCAATTTGAATGGATGTTGTTAGGCACACTCGGTTTGGTGGCAACAGCCGGTCATCTTTTTGTGGTGCACGCATTCCGTCGGGCGCCGGTCAGCGTTTTGGCTCCGTTTCAGTATGTGGAAATTATTGGCGCCACTATTTTTGGTCTGTTGATATTTGATGATTTTCCTGATCCCATCACCTGGCTGGGTATTTCCATCATTGTGGGGTCGGGAGTTTACGTATTTCATCGGGAGTCACGGCTTGAAAAGCAGTCTTCATTATCGGGATGATACTGGAAGACTTCTTAAACTATTGAGGCTCGAGTGGTTTTTTGTCCGTAAATTTAATGACACTGTGATTAGGCACAAATCAAACCCGTTCATGACTCTGTCCCAGGTAAGTATATTTATACCCCTTTCTGATTTTTCCAGCCGCAATGATGGTTGGGGTGTCGGCATAATAAAGGGTCTTGTTTGATGTCTGACGACAATCCAAGGTTGGGAATTATTCTGGTAGTGACTGGGTTGTGTATCGCTGCATTTACGGGTGCATTAATGAAAAAGCTGTCCGTAGACTTGACTGCTTATCAGATAACCTGGTTTCGGTATCTTGGGTTTGTGGTGATACTTTTCCCCATTGTTGCGATTCGCTTTGGTAGCCGTGCGTTTAGGCCGACAAGGCCGTGGATGCAGGGGGTGAGGGGGCTGACCATGGCCACAGGAACTGTCTTATTCGTTCTTGGTGCGCGAACAATTGATTTTGCAGATGCGATCTCTATTTTATATGCCTATCCTTTTTTGTTAACCCTTCTGGCGGTTCTATTTCTGAAAGAAAAGGTGAGTGGGCAGGGTTGGGTCGCTGTTGTTGGCGGGTTTCTGGGAGTGCTTTTGGTCATGCGCCCCGAATTTGGAAAGGTCAATATCGGCAGTTTTTTCGTGTTAGGGTCCGCCGTTATTGTCAGTGTACAAATGATTCTTAATCGTAAGCTGGGTGCAATATCTCACCCCCTGGTTACCTCGATCTGGGGTGGAGCCATTGCGACGCTTTTGCTTTCCGTCATTGTTCCGTTCCACTGGAACCCGCTGAGTTTTGATCATGCGCTGTTACTGGTG
>JAIBDK010000427.1 GCA_024679435.1 Gammaproteobacteria bacterium
AGGGTTTATATTATAATGCCTTTGAAATAATAATATTCCTGACGTCTTCTATTTTGATATTGATCGGTTGTAGTTTAACTAAATATACCAATATTTGACCATATTATCCAAATCTCTCTGAATATAAATACCATTAATAGACCAAATCAATTTTGAACTATCACATTGTTTTGGGTTAAGTTATTATCCGCCGTCCTGCTAACAGCTAACGGGACGTTATTGTGTTTCCCCGTCAACCCTGTTGACAGTAAGAACAGTGCCAGTGCAGCGTAAATAGCACGCTGCACTCAGATAGGTGTATACACTAATTTTCAGATATTTATCTAAAGGCTGGAGAAAAAAATGACTCGTTATTCCGCATGGGCTGTGTTTAAGAACGGTTTAAGCGGCCAGAAAAACTGGGATCGTCAATGGCGTGACCCTGAGCCGAAAAAAGAATACGACGTGGTAATTGTTGGTGCTGGCCTTCATGGACTGGCAACGGCTTATTATCTGGCCAAAAATCATGGCGTGAAAAATATTGCCATTTTGGAAAAAGGATGGCTGGGCGGCGGGAATGCCGGGCGAAATACGACGATTGTTCGGTCTAATTACATGATGCCGGGGAATCGGGATTTCTATGAGCACTCTCTTAAGCTCTGGGAAAATCTCAGTCATGATTTGAACTATAACGTCATGTTTAGTCAGCGCTATCATGTTTCTCTATTTCACACCCCTGCTGCCCGGGACGGGGCTGCGAGAAGATATAACACCATGCGCCTTACCGACTGCGATGGTGAGCTTTGGGATTTGCCCACGCTGAAAAAAGAAATACCACATCTTAATTATGAGAATGCGCGCTTCCCGATTATTGGGGCCGCGGTTCAAAAGCGTGCAGGTAATGCACGTCATGATGCCGTAGCCTGGGGATATGCCCGAGGTGCGGACATGCAAGGCGTGGATATTATCCAGAATTGCGAAGTCACCGGAGTAACCCGGGAAAACGGCAAGGTCACCGCTCTTGAAACCTCCAGAGGCCGCATTGGTGCTAAGAAGGTCGGTTTTGCAGTAGCGGGTAATACTTCCAGGTTGTGGCAGATGGCGGAACTTGGAAAGCTGCCCATCGAAACGCATAAACTGCAGGCCTTTGTTTCTGAGCCCCTTAAACCCATGCTTGATCATGTGGTGGTTTTCGGTGTCGGCGGTGCCCACTTCTATATCTCCCAGTCAGACAAGGGTGGCATGGTTTTTGGTGGCGACCTTGACTGGTATAAATCCTATGCACAGCGCGGTAACCTGCCGATTGTTCAGGATGTGGCGGAATGCTGCACTTCGATTCTTCCTTGTCTGGGAAGAGTCAGGTTACTCCGGCACTGGTCTGGAGTAATGGATATGTCCATGGACGGGGCCCCGTTTATCTGCAAAACACCGCTGAACAATTTGTATCTCAACGCTGGCTGGAATTATGGCGGCTTTAAAGCGAGTCCGGCTTCGGGTTGGCATTTTGCCGACTTGATTGCCAACGACAGACCGGGATCAAAAATAGAACACTTTAGCCTGGACAGGTTCCAACGCGGCGTCAATATAGATGAACGTGGCGCCGGCCCTGATCCCAAACTGCACGGGTAACCCGTTATGATTAGAATTAATTGTCCTTTTTGTGGAGAACGAGACCATTCGGAATTTACCTATGGAGGCGATGCTTCCGTGGTTTATCCTGCACTGGATGCCAGCGTCGAGGAATGGCATGAAGCGGTCTTTATGCGTGAAAATATTCGCGGCATGCAGTCTGAAACCTGGCATCACGCCAGTGGTTGCCGGATGTGGCTGGTTGTTGAAAGAGATACCATGACCCACGAAATTCAATCAGTGAGAGCCGCTCATGACGGAAATGCTTCGGTATTGAATGCCCAGAAAGAAGCCGCGTCCCCCGCCGGGGAGGAAGTTTAGTTATGGTGGCGAAAAGATTACCCGAAGGTGGGCGTATTGATCGTAAACGGGCTTTAAGTTTTACCTGGGACGGTCGAACCATGAATGGTTATTGCGGCGATTCTGTCGCCGCGGCCCTGCTGGCAAATAACGAGTCTATTCTGGGTCGGAGTTTTAAATACCATCGACCCAGGGGCATTATGTCTGCGGGAGTTGAAGAGTCTGGCGCCATGATTACCGTGGGCGAGGGAAATCGGACCGACCCCAACGTAAAGGCAACTATGCAGGAACTTTACGAAGGGTTGGTTGCATCCGGTCAGAATGCCTGGCCTAACGTCCGTTTTGATGTGGGTTCGGTGAATTCGATTTTTGGTCAGTTTCTGACCGCAGGCTTTTACTATAAGACGTTTATGGGTCCGGAATCTTTTATGGGCGGCGGCACGAAATTCTGGATGTTTTGCGAAAAGATAATTCGCAAAGCCGCCGGTATGGGCGAGGCATCAAGGGATCCGGATCCGGATAGTTACGACCATGC
>JAIBDK010000375.1 GCA_024679435.1 Gammaproteobacteria bacterium
GAACGACATTTGTTTCCTTGTGAATGGCAACAACTAGATCCAATTCACCATGAGCTTGTCGCTTCAATAATTGACTGGACAATTCACTTATCACCTCCAGTTCCACTCCGGGGTATGCTTCGGCAAAACCGGTCAAAAAATCCGGCAAATACGAAATGGCGAACTCATGCGGGATCCCTAAACGAACCTTACCGACCACATCAGGTTTAGAAAGACGCAGTAAAGCCTCATCGTTAAGCCGAAGAATCTTTCTAGCGTAATCCAGCAGAACTTCGCCCTCTTCAGTAAGCTTAAAGGATCGACCGTCCCGATACATAATCGGCTTATCCACTAGATCTTCGAGTCTATTCATTTGTAAACTGATCGCCGGCTGAGAACGGCCCAGTTTCCTGCCCGCATTACTGAACCCGCCTTCCTTGACGATAGTGACGAAGGTTCGTAGCAAGTCTGTGGGAAGGTTTTTCAATCAGGAAAACGACGAGGAGACTTCAACCAGACGCTTGAGTTTTTCAAGCCCGGCACCGCTAAGGAGAATTTCCCGGGCTCGATCCACACCTTCACCAAGAGATTCCACCAGATCACCGGCATAAATTGTGGCGCCAGCATTCAAGGCAATCATATCAAAGACCGATCCGGTTTCACCACTCAATGCACGTCGTATCATATCCAGACTCTCCGCTGAATCCGACACCATAATCGTATCCAGTGCAGAACGATTAATACCGAACTGCTCTGGTTCAATCATATATTCAGAAAAGGCACCCTCTCTATATTCTGCAACTTTAGTTGCAGCGGCAATGGAGATTTCATCCAGACCGTCATCTGAACTCACCACCAAAGTATGAATACTGCCAAGCTGGGCATACACCTCAGCCAAAGGCCTAACCCAATCCTTACTGAAGACTCCCGCTAATTGATACCGCGCATTTGCAGGATTGGTCAACGGGCCGAGCAAATTAAAAATCGTCCTGATCCCAATTTCCTTTCTTGGGCCAATAGCAAACCTCATCGCCGAGTGATGCGCAGGAGCAAACATAAAACCAATTCCGCATTGATCTATGCACTGACCAACCTGTTGAGGACTTATCGCTATATTAACTCCCGCCGCTTCAAGCACGTCTGCACTACCAGAATTTCCCGTGGCCGCCCGGTTTCCATGTTTGGCCATGCTGGCTCCTGCTGCAGAAGCCACCAGCGCACTGGCAGTCGACACATTAAAAAGGCGAGCCCCGTCTCCCCCGGTTCCAACACTGTCTACGACTATGTCGGATCGAGTTTCAACCGTGGAGGACAACTCGCGCATAATAGTGGCAGCGCCCACAAGCTCTTCCACAGATTCACCTTTAATCATCAACGCAGTAAGAAAAGCACCGATTTGAGCGTCCGTTGCTTCTCCGGACATGATTTTCTTCATCACCGACTGCATTTGATCGCGGGTCAAATCCGTTCCGGCAACCAACAGACGATTAGCCGCTGGCAAATCCAGCGTCGTATCCAAATTATTCTCCACAGCTTTCTCCAGAAATTTCAGACAATTTATTGACTAACAGTTTATCGACAACCACAGAAATCAGCAATGCCAACAAATTCATCCAGAAACCGAATAAATCAGATACATGGCTACTGCGACCAGAGTAAAAGTCAGCAAACGGGAAAAAAAAGTTTCTGAGATTCTACCCGCCAACCAATGTCCGATGATGGTGCCCACCAACGTGGCCGGAAGCAGATACATTAAAAATCCGCTTACTGAAGAAGCGAATCCGTAAAACACGGCATGTATCACGATTGCGGTGCCATAGGAGAACAGAAAGACACTGAACACAATAGCACGGGTTTTTGCTTTTCCAAATCCGATAGCATTGGCATATATTGCAATCGCCGGGCCAGCCATAGCAATCGATGTAACCATGGCGCCAGAAACAATACCAGCCCCAATGCCATTACATGCCGATTGCTTAAAATGAGTACTGCGAAACAAATTCAATCTGGTGAGAGACAATGCAATAATAATAGCTATACCAACCACCATTTTCACCAGTTCTGGTGTCGCAATGTAAAAGAAGAAAAATCCCAGCGGAAATCCAATAACTGAACCCAGAGCCAGTCTTTTAAAAGTAACAACCGGTGTATCTTTCCAGGTTGCAAAGATCATGACCACAGAAATCGAAAAAGTCAGGACCATGGCAAGCTGCACTGCAATATCGACCTCAAGAACGATAAGGAAAACAGGAACCGCAATAAGTGAGAAGCCGAAACCAATTGCCGACTGTGCAATCGAAGCGAAAATCGTTATTGATATCAATATAGACCATTGGGCTACTGTAATATCCATACTACAATTTTATCATCGCCTACTTAAGAAACTTTAAAGGATCAACGGGCTTCCCATCTTTGCGGATTTCAAAATGCAGCATCGTGGATTGCGTACCGCTGTTTCCCATTGTGGCGATCTGCTGGGCGGAGTTTATTACCGCACCCTCTTTAACCATGAGTTCCTGATTATGGGCATAGGCACTCAGGTATTCCTCGGAATGCTTGAGAATAATCAACTTCCCGTAACCCCTTAACCCCTCTCCCACATAAACCACTTCACCCGCTGCGGTAGCTTTCACTGGACTGCCTGGTGCCCCGGAAATCTGTATTCCATTGCTACCGTCACCCGGGGAGAATTTGCCGACCAGCTTTCCTTCCGCGGGCCAGTTCCATTTACCGGGGTTTTTTGAAAAACTCACTTTGGCGACTGCGGAGGTTTCTGCTACAGGAGTCGGTGCACGAGGAGTTTCCGGCAACGACGTAGCAATCAGGGGTTGATTTTCTATCTGCGTACTGGAGGCAGAAATGCTCGCGCTACTACTTGAATCACTCCCAAGCCCGGTAGTTTTGACCTCTGGTTTACTCAGATAAACCACCTGACCCGGCGACAGTTTATAAGGTGCCTTAATTTCACTCCATTCAGCAATATCGAGGTGATCTACCCCAAAAGCCCAGGAAATATTATAAATTGAATCGCCTGATTTAACTTTATAAGCATC
>JAIBDK010000289.1 GCA_024679435.1 Gammaproteobacteria bacterium
GTAAAAAAATATAATAAAAATCAGGGTCGACAAACAATCAGGTTGACCATTTCATAGGCAATGGTTGCCGCAGCCAGAGAGGTGATTTCGGCATGATCATAGGCCGGAGCAACTTCAACGATATCTGCAGCTACCAAATTCAGCCCCTGAAGTCCGCGAATAATGTTCAGAAGCTCACGACTGGAAAGGCCAGCAATCTCCGGCGTACCTGTGCCCGGCGCATGGGCCGGGTCCAGGACATCGATATCAATAGACAAATATAACGGGTTATCGCCAACCCGATCACGAATTCTTTTCACAACATGATCTACGCCGTGGGTTTGCAATTCGTCACAGTGAACCACCTTAAAACCAAGATCCGCATCATTCTTAAGATCGTCAGGGCTGTAAAGTGGACCGCGGATCCCAACATGCATTGATGCATCATCCATGAAAAGGCCTTCCTCAGCAGCTCTGCGAAACGGCGTCCCATGCGTATAAGGCGCACCGAAGTAAGTGTCCCATGTGTCGAGATGGGCATCAAAATGAACCAACGCTACCGGTCCTCCGACTTTTTTGTTTACCGCTCTCAACAAGGGCACCGCAATCGTATGATCGCCTCCCAAACTGACTATAGCATCCGAACTATTGTACAAATCTGTTGCCGCAACTTCGATCTGAGAAATGGCTTCTTCTATATTATAGGGATTGCAACCGACGTCACCCGCGTCAGCAACCTGGATAGTTTTGAAAGGCTCTGTTTGATAGGCGGGGTGGAAATTAAATCTTAGATGTCTGGAAGCCTGACGAATAGATTGGGGGCCAAATCGCGCGCCGGGTCGGTAGCTGGTACCTGAATCAAAGGGGATTCCAAGAATTGCTACATCACAATACGGAACATCTCTAAGTTCCGGCAGGCGACAAAAGGTTGATGGCCCCGCATAACGCGGCATAATAGTTCCACTTACGGGCTCAATAGGGGGGGTATCACGTTGGGTCATATTTAGTTTAACCAGGTCAGGCATTAGATATAAAGCTGCAATTATTGCATTTACAGCAAAGATGTAAATGAATTAATTTACTCTAAGTACATCTCTTAGCAGAACCGGTCTGCAGAAAAAGCATCCGCCTCAAGATCCTTTTTATCACCTGCTACTCCGTCAGCAATGAGCTTTCCAGTTTTGGGCCCCAGAGTTAGCCCCAGGTGGCCGTGACCGAATGCTAACCACAAGCCGGGGTTATTGGGTGCGGCACCAATCACGGGAATGGAATCAGGTGTACTTGGCCGGTGCCCAGTCCAGGGCTCGTCCAGCAACTGCTGATCCAGTGGCAACATGGTATGCATTTCAGGAATAAGATTGAGAATCTGGCTGTGTTGATGAGTCGTCTTATGGGCAATAAGATTTACCGCGGAAGTTACCCGAACCAGCGATTGATCATCGACATACATAGGCGTCATCACCAGTCCCTTTTGAGTGTCGAGGATAGAACGGGATAGAGCGCTACTTTCTTGCATTGAGAATGCCAGATGGTACCCCCGCTCAATAGCCATAGGGATTTTTATTTTCAGCGCCGACAGCAACCTTGTTGACATCGATCCCATCGCTATCACAACATCTTGAAATTGATACGAACACGCATAGCCACCTATTTTCCAGCTGTCCTGGGCAGGGGTAACTTGCGAAATTTTTTTCTGTTCAAATTGGCCGCCAAGAGCAATGAAACGATTGAAGTAAGACTCGCAGACCGTTCGGGGATTTGTGACAAAAGGAGACCCCTCGAGCAGTATCGCTTTCGTATAGTTACGAATAATCGCAGGCTCCAGTTCCCGAATGCCGTCAGTTTCCAAAATCGTGGCTGACACACCATAGCGCTTATAATTCTGGCGTTCTCTAGCGCTTGCAGCAAACGCTTTATCGGTGCGGTAAAGCTTGAGCCATCCACGATCTCTTAAAAGATGACCAGAATTTGCCTCTGCCATTAATTTTGTATGCAGATCGACAGCATCTCGAGTTATGTAGTGCAAGGCTTTTACGCTTTGCTCATAATCTCTCCAGTTACAATTTTTTACAAATTGAACCAGGAACGGAAAAACTTGAAAAATATGCGGCCAGTAAAATTTAAACTTAGGATAAATATTTAACGCGTACGCAGGCAAATGCGGCAAGATTTCAGGGCTCGCATAAGGTGTGATTCCCGCGCTACAAATCACTCCTGCGTTACCTGAACTGGTCTGGGAGGCTGGAAGAAATTCGTCAAACAAGGTAACGTTAAAACCCTTTCGTTTTAACTCCAAAGCACAACAAATTCCGATAATACCGGCACCAACTACCGCAATATTTTTCATCGCCTTATTAAAGTGGTCTAAAGGAAGGTTTGAGAATAGTTACTTTGTCGGCAGATCGCAGAAGTCAATACCTATACTGAAAGTTAACATGCAGTTTGTTTAGATCCACCAAAGCATCTCAAAACAGCATAACCGCTTACTTTGACCAAGGTGGTGATTGCTTGTTAAAAAAACTCCCTATTCCTGCCTGAGCTTCATCAGTTTCCCAAGCATCTGCAAGCATTTTTGCGGTATAGTTTTTATTTTGATCCGCTGTCTGCTCACTAACTTTTCGAATTAATTCTTTGGTCATGGAAATCGCTCCCGGGGCACAGGAAAGACAGCTTTTTATCTCACTTTCGACAGCATTATCCAGGTCTTCAGCCTCAACGGATTTGTGAACCAGGCCCAACTGAACGGCTTCTTCAGCATCAAAAAGATGAGCATTGAGCAATATCCTTCGTGAATTACTCACGCCAAGACGTTCGACCAGATAAGGTGAAATATTGGCCGGAGTCAGACCAAGACGGGTTTCTGTAAGAGAAAACCGAGCAGCATTCACACTAATGGCGATATCACATGCCGCAATTAATCCAACGCCACCCGCATAAGCCTGGCCATTAACTCTCGCTATGGTAACTTTATTCAATGAATTCAATGCCTCAAGGGTGTCTGCTAACAATGCACTTTCTATAATTCGTTGTTCACGGTTTTTTTCAAAATTAGCCTTCATCCAGCCAAGATCAGCCCCTGCTGAAAAGCTCTTTTGGCCTGCACCGGTAAGTACAACCGCGCGTATTTCAGAATTGACACTTATTTCAGCACAGGCGGAATTTAACTCACGCATCATCTGACTGCCCATGGCATTGTGCTTTTCTTCACGATTCAAAGTGATCGTAGCGATGTTCCTGGCATCTATATCCAGACTAATATCTTGGTAATCCATGGGCAGTATTTACTTGATTGAATGTTTATCGATGACGAATGCATCTCAATTTATAAGTCACTCATATTTCCGATTATCCTCTATAACAACACCGTCATTAACAATAGTGCCCGGAGCCACCAGCGCCACATCACCACGAACCTTACACAGATCACGAATGCTGATTTCCACCGATGCTGCCAGTTCCCGGCTGTGTTCTTTAGACTCACAATACAGGGTAATTTCATCCTGTTGATCTATCCAGTCAACAACTAATCGTGCTTTTGTAATCTCCGGGTGCCGTCGGACAACGTCGTTTATCTGTTGTGGATGGATAAACATCCCCCGCACCTTTGCAGTCTGATCGGCTCTTCCCATCCAGCCTTTGATACGCCGATTGGTTCGGCCACAATCACTAACCCCCGTCATGAAAGCCGACATATCTCCCGTAGCGAATCGGATCAAGGGGTAATCTGAGTTTAAAGAAGTTACCACTACTTCACCAACCTCCCCCTCTGCTACTCGGTCACCGGTCCCCGGACGAACTATTTCTACATATACATTCTCATCCAGAATAAGACCTGCATCAGGGATAGTTTCATAACCGATCACACCCAGATCTGCCGTGGCATAAGCCTGCAAAACAGCTATTCCTTTATCTTTAAAAATACTTCTAAGGGATGGAGGTAACGCCTCTCCGGAAACCAGTCCCTTGCCGATCGAAGAGATGTCAAGTTGTA
>JAIBDK010000060.1 GCA_024679435.1 Gammaproteobacteria bacterium
ACAAAAAGGCATAACGACAACACAAGTCGTGTAGCCAGACTTACAAAGGCAAACCCGCAGTATCGGTGGAAGTATCGGCACCAGACCATGAAGAAAATGATGGGGAAAGTGTTAGTGATTCGGGAGTTTAAAAATTAACTGTAGTTTAACCATTATTATATAAGGAACCCTTGATTAAAACTGAACATCTCCCTGATGATCTATCAGATACCAGAATACATTTAAAAAGTTAACTTCAATAATCCATTATCCACGTATGTAACCTTTTTATTTTTTCAACAATGGCTTCTTCAATTCAAAAAAATGCGCCACAACGGTACGTTGACAGCTACTACTCTCGCTCAATCAGCGATAATTCCAGTTTCCCCGCACTGGAACAGGACATTTCAGCCTCAGTCTGCATTATTGGCGGCGGAATGGCCGGGGTGGCGACCGCCCACGGGCTGGTTGATCGCGGCGTTAGGCCGGTGTTGCTCGAAGCAAACAGAATTGGTTTTGGCGCATCCGGGAGAAACGGCGGTTTTGTCAGTCCAGGATATTCTGCAAATATAAACAGTATTATCGCTAAAGTTGGCAAGGACTGTACCCGGGAATTACTTACCTTAACCCGCGATGCCATGGACATAATCAAACGCCGAATAGGAAACCACAAAGACCGGTTATGTGGGGGAACCGAGGGATTGCTGAATGTGTCATGGTTTAATCAACCCGGCCAGGTTCAGAGAAATCTTGACCTGATGAATGATCTGATGGGCGTAGAGTACGAATACTGGAGCAGGGAAAAAATAAGGAATTTATATCTTACCGACCGCTATTACGATGGCTATATGAAGCCGGATGGTTTTCAACTTCACTCTCTAAACTACACCCGACTAAGCGCCCGTCAAACAGAAAAAGGCGGAGCGGGTATTTATGAAAGTTCCGCCGCCCTGAAAATTCAGCATTCTGGAAACGGCTGGAAAGTCAGCAGCCAAAATGGCAGTGTAACAGCAGACAACATCGTAGTTTGTTGCAGCGGATATATCGGCAACCTTGTGCCGCGATTGTCCCGTTCCACATTGTCCGTGGCAACCTATATCCTGATGACAGAGCCTCTGGGAAACCGACTCCAGACGGCTATACGCGGCCCATATGGTGTCAGTGATAATCGCTTCTCATCCAACTATTATCGAACCCTCGAAGATGGAAGATTGTTTTGGGGTGGTCGAGTTTCGATGTTTAACCCTGTCGGAAACAGATTGAAAAATATCATGATGAAAGACCTGCTGCACGTTTACCCTCAATTACGGGGAATCAAAGCGGATGTCGCGTGGGGCGGGTTGATGGGATACGCCACCCATAAAATGCCCCAAATCGGTCAGCTTGAGCCAGGGTTTTGGTATTGTCAGGGCTTTGGCGGGTCAGGGATGACCACCACGATTGCCGGAGGAGAAGTGGTTTCCGCGGCTATCGCCAATAATGAAGAGCAATATCAGTTATTTTCACCCTTTGGCCTCAACTATGCCGGCAAACCATTCGGTCCGGCTATCGCACAGTCGGCTTACTGGCTGTTTCAGTTACAGGATAAATTGAAAGCATGGCGCCTCAACAGGTAACAAAAAACGCCTTCCGCAACGGCATATCCGAATATAAAGTAGGGTTTTGCAGAAATTGAAGCTGCGCTGTATTCTGCAATTTATGAAACAATATTTATTTTGACCGACCATTTAAGTTTTTGAATCTAAACAACCAACGACGCATAATTTCGTCATTTATCTTGACATTAAAGTTACTTCTGATTAAATGATACTTTTATAAAGAACAATAAATGACCGGACGGTCAGAGCAAAAATAGTTGGTAGCGCTCCCTAAGAAACGTCAGGTCCAGGTAATGGATATGGTTCGTCAATATGGTCAGATCAGTGTTGAACAACTGTGCAGTCGAGCCATTGACTATCTTTACCCATTCTCTGGAAGTTGCCAAAGTTATCGGAGACCTCCCGGCAAATCACTAACTTTGTCTTCTGGAAGTCGAGTATTTTCTGAAAAACAGAGAAACCGCTGGAATCTGAAATGGTTACCCAACATCAGTTATTTCAGGCACATCAGGCTTTTTTTAACTTTACCTGTGTGGTCAAACGAACTGGCGCGATTATTTTCAACAACGGAGAGGCACAGTTGGCGCGGGAGATGATATCCAGAGCACAAACGGTAACCATGCTGGCCGACGGTTCAAATTTTGACCGCAACACGGGGTTTCAGGCAGGCCCTGTCAAGAATGTTGACAATCTGATTTGTGAACTGCCGCCATCCGGCGAAAGTCTGATGAAAGCTCTTCATCAGGAAAAGGTACCGGTGTTATATTAAGAAACCTTGATCAGTTAACTGGCAAGCCAATTTATCCGGAGAAAGTTACTCAATGCCCAGTTTTATCGTGAGTTATGTCAAGTACGTTGATTATGCATCAACCAAATTCGGTCGTCTTGCCATGTACGGCATTTTCGTTATGATCGGAACGCTTCTGCTGGGAGCCATCACCCGCAATATCCTAAATTTCCCGCTCTCCTGGACGGTGGAAATGGCCCAGTTCACCATGACCGCCTATTACATCATGGGAGGCGCATACTCGATGCAACTCAATGATCATGTAAGAATGGATCTGATTTACGATCATTGCTCTGACCGCACCAAATCCAGAATTGACAGTTTTACCAGCATATTCCTGATTTTTTATCTGGTTTGTTTACTCGTCGGTTCTATCTCCAGCACTATCTATGCCATTGAATACGATCAGAGAAAGTTTTCGCAGTGGAATCCATCTATGATTCCAATAAAAATTATTATGGTTGCAGGAATTATCTTAATGCTATTGCAGTCTATTTCAATGTTGTTTAAAGACATTGCAAAAGCCCGGGGGCTCAACATGGCTACCGAGACTGCAGCATGAGTTACGAAGCCATCGCAATACTGATGTTTACATCAATGCTGTTGATGCTGTTGACCGGACAACGGGTTTTTGGCGCGATCGGGTTTGTATCCGCCGCCGCGGCGCTGCTTTTATACGGGAATGGCGCCGTTGAGATGCCCTTCAATGCCGCATTTAAACTGTTCAACTGGTATCCACTGTTAACCCTGCCGCTGTTTATCTACATGGGCTATATTCTGTCTGAGTCAGGTATCGCGGATGATTTATACCAGATGTTTCACGTCTGGTTTGGCGGTCTGCGGGGTGGCCTTGCTGTGGGCACAATCGCGCTCATGGTGGTAATTTCCGCCATGAACGGCTTGAGTGTGGCCGGCATGGCCATTGGTGCCACTATCGCCCTTCCGGAAATGTTAAGGCGGGGCTACGACAAAATCATGATCACCGGGGTGGTCCAGGCGGGTAGTTCCCTGGGAATACTTGTGCCACCCAGCGTGGTGCTGGTCCTGTATGGCATGATTGCCCGGCAACCCGTAGGAAAATTATGGCTTGCTGGCGCAATACCGGGATTAATGATGGCCTCGATGTTCATCATTTACATCATCATCCGTTGCAAAATACAGCCAAAACTGGCTCCGGTTGTTAGCAAAGAAGAACGCGATATGCCCATGCGGGAAAAACTCAAGCTATTACGGGCCGGGATTATTCCTTTTGCCATTTTCTTTTTCATGACCGGACTTTTCATTATGGGCATCACCAGCCTGGTGGAAAGCTCGGCAGTCGGCGCCACGGCCGCTACCGTGGCGGCGCTTGCCAAGCGGAGACTAAACAAAAAGGTGATGGAAGAAACCTTGCGAAAAACGCTGGGCATATCCTGCATGTTTATGTGGATCATTCTTGCGGCTTTATGCTTCGGTGCGGTGTTCGACGGGCTGGGTGCGGCCCGAGCAATTGAATCGCTTTTTATCACCAAATGGAATTTGACCCCCTGGGAAGTCTTGATCATGATGCAACTTTCTTACTTGGTCATGGGCATGTTTTTGGACGACACTGCGATGCTTGTTATTGTCGCGCCATTGTATGTTCCTCTGGTGAAAATGCTTGGATTTGACCCGGTCTGGTACGGCGTTCTGTATACGATCACCTGTCAGATCGCTTACATGACGCCACCGTTTGGATACAATTTATTTCTGATGCGCGCCATGGCGCCTGCGGAAATCAGTCTGATCGACATTTATCGATCTATAATTCCATTTGTGCTGGTAATGACTCTGGCGTTGATCATCGTCATGACATTTCCTCAAATCGCTTTATGGTTGCCGGAGTATGTATACGCACGGTAATTTCTTTTACTTATTACAATCAATACAACACAGGAGAATTTTATGAAAAAAACCATTATAGACAACCCCGGGAAGCCGGTGACAAAAAAAGCAAATTCGGGACGCCGCGAATTTATTAAAAGGGCAAGCACAGGAACCGCCGGTATTCTGGCTGCTGGAACGGCCCCTTATGCATTTTCCCAAACGAACCCGATTAAATGGCGCTTGCAAACCTATTCCGGTGCACCACTCGGGGCTCACGTCATCAAACCCCAGATCGAAGCATTTAACCGCGCGGCACATGGCCAGATGGAGATCGAACTGTACTATGCTGATCAGTTGGTTCCTACCGATGAATTATTCCGGGCCATGCAAAACGGCACTATTGATGCGGTTCAGAGTGACGATGCGACAATGGCGTCCCCGGTTGATATCAACGTATTCGGTGGTTACTTCCCGTTCTCCACTCGCTACAGCCTCGATCTGCCGGTGCTGTTTAAGTATTATGGCCTGAACGAAATATGGGCCGAAGCCTATGGTGAAATCGAAGGCGTGGAATGGCTCGGTGCCGGCGCATGGGATCCCTGTCATATTTTCACCAAGGACCCGATTCGTAGCCTTGCCGACATGAAAGGCAAGCGGGTATTCGGTGTCCCTACTGCAGGCAGATTTCTGTCACGATATGGCCTGGTCCCCGTCACGCTGCCCTGGGATGATATCGAAGTTGCGATTCAGACTGGTGAGCTGGATGGTGTAGCGTGGTGTGGATTCACCGAGGCCTACGAAGTTGGCTGGGCTGATGTTTGTAACTATGCCCTTCTTAACAACGTTACCGGCGCATGGTGCGGCTCCTATTTTGCCAATACCAAAAGCTGGGAAGCTGTTCCTGCACCGCTGCAGGAACTCTTCAAACTGTCTGTGGACAGTTCCCACTACTACCGTCAGGTTTGGTACTGGGGCGGTGAAGCCAAACTTCGCGTGGAAGGCGACAAGATGGAACTTACAGAAATCCCGGCAGCAGAATGGGATACCGTGGTCAAGGACGCTGAAGAGTTCTGGGACGAAATGGCGTCCATTAGCCCTCGAGCCGCGAAAGTCGTTCAGATATTCAAGGACTACACCGCAGTTATGGAAAAAGCCGGCGTTCCTTACAGATACAGCTAATAAAACCAAAGTGGAAATATTTGAGGCGCCTTGTGCGCCTCTTTTTTTACCGATAAATTGTCGCCTTACAAAAACATCTTTGTTTAATCCTTTAGATTCACAGATGTCTCGCTCTTCTATCGACACATGAAAATATGGGTGGATGCCGACGCTTGCCCGGTGGTAATCAAGCAAATTCTTTTTAAGGCTGCTACCAGAGTCAAAATCGAGGTGATTCTGGTTGCCAATCAGTTTATCTCAATTCCGAAATCAGATTTTCTTAAATTTATTCAGGTCCCCCCAGGATTTGACGTCGCGGATAACGAGATTGTTCGGCGGGTGGTTGAAGGTGATATTGTGGTTACTGGCGATATTCCCCTGGCTGCGGAAGTCCTGGAACTAAAGGCATTGGCACTCAACCCGCGAGGCGAACTATATACCCGACACAATATTCGCACTCGTCTAAACATGCGTGATTTTATGGATACCATGCGGGGAAGTGGAATACAGAGTGGCGGACCTGCGCCATTCAGCCAGAAAGATCGTCAGAATTTTGCCAATCAGCTAGACAGCCTGTTATCCAGACGACAAAAAACTCCACAATCTAAGACTAAATAAGCGACCGACTAACAGCCACGGTTGATCAGCTGCCGCGTCGTGTTATCGCAATTCCAAGAAGAATGAGCCCCAGAGAAACCCAGGTCTGGATATTAATCACATCGGAAAAATAAAGCCAACTCCAGATCACTCCAAATAGTGGAACAAGATAGCCCACCTGAGACATGAAAACAGCCCCGTTAGCCCGAATTATTGTGAACCTGATGACAAAAGCCAATGCAGTGCCGATGACACCGAGATAAAAAAGAGACACTAGAGACGAGGTGCTTACCTGCGCAGGTAATGGTGTTTCCATAAAGAATGCTAGCGGAACCATATAAATGCTTGCGGACAACATGGTTCCCGCTGATACGCTTATTGACGGAAGATGCGTTAGCTGTCTGGCGACAATGGAGGACACAGCATAACTGCATCCTGCCCCGATAATCGCAATCTGCCCTTTAAGTCCACCCAGACCTGCGTTAAATAAATCCCAGAACACCAGCACCACCACACCACTGAACCCTACCGTAACTCCGAGTCCACGCATTACGGTTATTCGCTCATCTGGACTCACAAAATGTGAAATTATCAAGGTGCAAAATGTCCCCGCAGCCATCAACAATGCAGACTCTGCGCTACTGATAAACTGCTGGCCCCAACTGATTAAATAAAACGGCACAGCGCTGTTCAGAAACCCTATTAGTACTATAAATATCCAATATCTAATCTGCCGGGGAAACTTCTGGCGAAACGCCAAGCTAATAACTGATAAAACAACAGCCGCCAGAAATATACGCCACGCAGCAATGCTTACTGGTCCAAAATCCTGAAGCGCAAGAGCGATAAAAATAAATGAACCACCCCAAACCGATCCGACGAAAAACAATCTCAGAATATCAAACAGGGAGGGTCTGCGAATAGCGGGAGGCATAATTAACGACCACCAGATAATAAAGTGCCGCGAGTGTAACCGAATCAGGGAGTTGCCGCGGGATTGAATGATAGAAACTCATTCATCCAAACACAACGGCATCAGATCATCCCGACAACCGGTCTGCCGGATGGGTTGGAGTATCATTAACCCATTTTCTAGACAAAAATTGCGGACTTGAACTCTTTAATAACACTCTCCTCAGGCAACCGAAAATTCCATTAATGAACTCTGGTTTAATTTTGGTGAGAGCCTCTAGATGAGCGGATAAAACCTGACCGGAAAAAGCAAAGGGGGGAGCATATTCCCCACGTTATTTCAGTCATGACGTGTTTGATTTGTGTCGCACATCGGCCTGGCCAAAGCACCTAAAGTACCTAAAGTACCAGCATTACTGACCCTTGCGGCGAGTGGCAGTATAACCAGTTCAGCCATTGGAGCTAAATCCTGGATTGCTTAATATTGAATCGTTTAGTGAGATTGTTTTGAACCCCATTAAAACTGAACGATGGAGTAACAATCAGGGAGTGCTAATCGTATTATTTGCAATCTCAAATCTGATTTCAATTTGTGCCGTTAAGACTGGATCACGTCCGAAAAGCCTTCCGCCCGCAATTCTTCACCAACTTCTTCTTCGAGCATCTTGATGACATGAGGCGTCCAGGCGTTGCCACCATACTTTTCCCGTGACTGCTCAAACAAACTCTTAACCAGCTCCGTGAGTTTCAACGGGACACCATACTGCTGCCCAAGATCAGCGACAAAGCCCAAATCCTTGAGCCCGAGGTCTGTAGTGAAACCGGTATTCAGGGAGCCATTTAAAATAACGGGAGCCCAGTCTTCGAATTCGCGACTGGTTCCTGAGCTCGCACAAATAGCCTCATAGCATTTACCCAAATCCAGACCGCCTTTTCTAGCCAGCATCAATGCCTCACCCGTTGCCACCAGATCAACCAGACATAGAAGATTGGTGATTACTTTAATTAGCGACGCAGTGCCAACTTCCCCCATATGAATCACCTGACCACCCAGAGTTTTCAGCAATTCAATATGGCGTTCAAACGTTTCTTTTCGCCCCCCAACCAGAATAGTCATCTGTCCTGTGGCGGCGCGATGGACCCCGCCAGTCAATGGCGCCTCAAGCAGCTCTATACCCAGATCACCGGCTCGCTCATCCATTTTTCTGATCTCCTCAACACTGGTGGTGCTCATTTCAATCCAGGTGGACCCGGCCTGCATCGCGGCAAGGCCGCCATGCTCTCCAGTCATAACACTGGCAGATGCCGAGGGAGACGGCAGACACGTAATAACAACCTCACAGAATTCAGTCAATTCAGCGACTGAAGCCGTGGCAATTGCCCCTTGCTCAACCTGAGCATCAACTGCATCGGCATCCAGATCAAAAACAAGTAATTTCTTGTCGTTTTGCAGGAGCCTCCCTGTAAGTCTCGAGCCCAGTTGGCCCAGTCCAATAAACCCGATAGTCATAAATGTCACATTCAGAAAAGTTGAATAAAAAGCGCTTGGGGGCCCTCTGAACAATAAAAAGCCGAAACAGACTAGACTGTTCCGGCTTCTGCTAGGTCAAAGGCGGTAGATGTTAAATTTACCCTGCAAAAAGTTCCCTAAAGATTACTTCTGCTTTAAGCCTATTTTATCTCTCGCTTCAGCAGGCGTTAATACCCGCCCACCCAGACGCGCAATAATTTCTGTCGCCCGTTCCACCAGCTGGCCGTTAGTTGCCAGCACCCCGCGATCAAGGTAAATATTATCTTCAAGGCCCACTCGCACGTTACCGCCAAGAATCATCGCCTGAGCCACCATGGGCATCTGCATTCTGGAAATTCCGAAACCGGCCCAAAGCGCATCAGCAGGAAGAGCCTGCTTCATCGCCACCATTGTTTCAGTATCGGCGCCGGCTCCCCATGGTATGCCCAAACATAGCTGGAACATTGGCGGTGCATCGATAAGGCCATCCTCGACCAACGCTCGGGCAAGGCGAATCTGCCCCAAATCAAACACCTCCAGCTCAGGTTTCACCCCTAGTTCCTGGGTTATCTGAGCCATTTTACGCAAATAGGTTGGGGTATTCAGATACAGATCATTACCGTTTCCAAAAATCATGGTGCCGCAGTCCAGGCTGCAGATATCAGGTAAACATTCCACAACATGTGCCAAACGCTCTTCTGGACCGACCATATCGGTTCCCGGCCCGGGCATTGAAGGGTCATCATCACTGGGAATCCAGTCCCCCCCCATCCCTGCAGTTAAATTAATAATGACGTCCACGCCGCTGTCCCGCACTCGCTCGACGGCTTCCTTGAAGAGCCCCACGTCGCGTGAGCCTTTTCCGGTTTCCGGATCGCGCACGTGTATATGCGCTACCGCCGCGCCGGCATTGGCGGCTTCAATTGCGGCATTGGCTATTTGCTCCGGGGTAACGGGTACATGTTCACTTCTGCCCGTGGTATCACCGGCACCGGTTACGGCGCAGGTTATGATTACATCATGATTCATTTTATTCACCTTTATGTTTCGATACGGAAATTCTATCAGATGCCGGAACTTCAGAGCCTAACGATTCATCAGTTTTTCTTTTCGATTAACGCACGTAATTCTTTTAATTCCTGCATTATCGATTCCTGCTTCGCCATGAGTTGCTCCCTGTCTTCATGAGCAGAGTCCTCATGTTCGGCCTGCATTGCAGACACAATAATTCCAATAAAAAGATTCAGAACGGTAAAAGAAGTGCACAGAATAAAAACGATGAAAAACAACCAGGACATCGGAAAAACCTCCATTACCGGACGGACAATTCCCATAGACCAGCTTTCGAGGGTCATTATCTGAAACAGGGAATAAGCAGAATTACCAAGGGAGCCGAACCACTGGGGGAACTCGACACCATAAAGCTTGGTCGCCATAACCGAGAACACGTAAAAAACCAGAGAAAGAAGCAATGTAATTGAACCCATCCCGGGTAATGCAGCAACCAGCCCTCCAACGACTTTGCGCAATGACGGCACA
>JAIBDK010000095.1 GCA_024679435.1 Gammaproteobacteria bacterium
CTAGGTGTTGGTTCTTCGGATTCGGGGAACATAGCGGGATGATCCTTGTGTAAGCGCTGCGCTTTGGCTCCCGGGAGTGAAACAACCGTTGTATAGCTACCCAGTATCATTTTTTCACCTAATAATCTTTCCAGAACAGGCGTGACTAACGGCGAAGCAAATAGTGCAGGATCGTCAAATGGTTGCTCGACCTGCAAGGTTATCATGTAACGTTTTTCGCCTACGCGAAGCGCGTCGCCATGTGTTTCCTCGGTGAAATACTCTGCATAATTGCCAACGATATGGCTGTGACAGTTCTCCAGAAGTAACTTAGACATCACATTGTCAAAATACAGAACTCCATGGCGCCGGAACAAGCTGACTCCGCGTTCGATTGTTTCATTTGAAGGCTTTCCGGTCCGCAGCTCCTCCTGCGCAAAAAATAGTGTGGGGAAAACACCCGGGGCATCAGAATTACTCACTACTTTCTGAATATCAGTCTTCTCGGTGTGGACCACCTGCTGGTTAAAGTTAGAATTTTGGTTCTCTAATGACAGGTCAAGTAACCTGGCCCGATGGTCTCTGCCATTTTCAGAATATACTTTCGCCAGTTGTCTGCTCGCTTCAACATCATCATCAACAACAACAAGAAGCTGGCAAAGATCCATCAAATCACTTAACCGATTCTTAAGGATTGAACGAATAGTTCTACGGTAATTATAGCTTTCTCCTGGATAATCACGGTAGCTCATCAGATAGTACAATACCCCTGCGCAGATAGCCGAGGGCAACTCTTCCTGTAACACCGCTGGTTTGGCAATAACTGCAGCCGCGTTGATATAGCCGTCAAGTAATTTACGATCACGCTCAACTTGCGGGGTACTGTCTTTGTCGCTAGCAGATAGAGCCACATAAGGTCGGCAGCATCCACTGAACTGGGTGTGCAGTGACAAACCGAGCGGCGCAATACTCGCATCATCCCAGTCATAGAAGATGAAGTGGCCATCCTCGCCGACGGCAATGTTCTGGGGACGCAGATCACCGTGGCTAAGGGTCACAGGAAGAGAGCTTGCGAGCATTATGAAAGCATCAAGCCGTTCGGCCAGTTCAGAAAATACGGCTTGATAACGTTTCGCTGAGCTTCGTCCTAGAAAATAGGATGCATTCACCCGTCCATCGGCATGCTGTAAAGGCTCAGGTGAAAGAAAATCAAGAAAGTCCGGCACCAGGCGAGGCAAATCTACCCTGGGGAGCGCAGAAAATAGTACAGAACTGGATTTTGCACGGCTTTGAATTTCAGCATATTCACCAAGAATAGCGTTACGCTGCAAATCTGTAACATTTCTTCCGAGATCCCGTCCACCGTGATCAGCCAGAAGCAATAAACCGCGCTCAGCGTCTGTTGCGATCACTCCGGGCACCTTTAACGGACATTGATCAGCTAGAATCTGGGCAATTTTTATTCTATGCGGCTTACCCGAAGGGATCATCTTGAGGTAGGCTTGACTTTTATCGTGAGATAGCTTCAAAGTTCGACCCCAGGGGTGGTTCGCTACTTCGTCAACAGCCTCATGAACAAAAAACTGCCGCGCCCAAGCAATCGCGTCAGAAGTTTCTACCATCGAATCTGTGGTGGAATTCAGGTTAATGCCTGATCGTGTGCTTATCACCGGGTATCGAATTTGATTATCTGTAGCACCATAGGAGTACTTGAAGTCTTCGTTGCCACGCAGGAAATCGTAAGTCTTGAGGCCGTTTTCGATGGCCCAGCGTATACTATGGGCATGCAGGACCAAACCAGGAGGCGGATTGTTGCATGATTCATCCCGACCAGCGATAAAATACAATAGCGCTAGTTTTTGTCGATCGATAAAACTTCCTAGGGCACCCACCGGCTCATCACCCAGCCAGAGCACCGGTAAATATAAACTATCATTTTCCAATCCCCGTTGAAGAATTTTTCGATACTTGGTTGCAAGGCGGTCGACGTTACTTCCCTTCCTTAATGCCCACTTCTTCTTCCAGAATCCAATCAGGATATCAAGGTCTCTTTCATGTGTTTCAGGAACCGAATGTGTGATTTTCAATTCATCGGATTCATCAACTCTCCGCAAGAATCGGCGCATTTTTTGTCTTGTATTTGCACTCAGTTTTTCTTTTTGATATTGCCCAAAGTCATCTGGAAGTTCCACGTAAGGACATACAAAGAAATTAACATTATCTTTTTCGTTGGTAGTTTCGAGATATTTTAACGAGAAGGTTTTTTTATCAAACTGGTCAACGAATATTTCTAGACGCTTATCGGAGATGAAAAGATTTTTTAAACGAAATTCCCGCCATTGCATCTGCTTCAATTGCGAAGTGAACTGTGGAATCGCTTCGTCTTCATGATCGGGCAGGCAGATAAAACCTGAGTAATCCGCCCAAAAGTATCTCCCGGCCACACTAATTTCGTTATAAGACTCCCGTGAAGATTTTTTCTGATGAGTCTTCAGACGTAGCGGGAAAAAAGCAATGTAATCTCTGTTGAGGCCATCTGGTTTGACTGCCAGTATGAACCAACCTTTCGGGTACTGTGAAAATACCTGAGACAGCCATCCCCATGACAGAAAGAACTGCGCTTTTGGATCAGCTTCATAGACAACATCCCAATTCGAATTCAAATTTTCAAATTCAGCATATGTTGTAATGATATCTACTTGCATGGTCTCTCCAGCCATGAGTCAGCTGTAACAACCAACTCAGGCCCTATATTTGCACTCAATATGATTTGGATTATTGGGTATCAGGCCCATAGAAATTGCCAGGGTTATTTCAACTTTCCCTAACATCTGGATTACAAGTTATTTCAGCTTGCTTCCTATATCCTTAAACCATTGAGCCAAGTCATCTGTTTCCTGGGTTTGCGCCGCCCAACGTTCCCCTCGACCACAAATCCGTAAAGCATTCCTTAAGGTTACACCCGCTTTATCACCAGCGAGGCACTTCTCATAACTCCACCAGGAGCCATCTTTTTTATATTTCAAAATCAAACCCATGCGCACTACCAAATGGAATACACCCATGGTGAAAAAATACTGCCTTGCATGATCAAGGGAAAGATCATCTGCAAATACAGGTAAATATTTTTCCAGTAATTTTGCTTCCACGTCTGGACGGTCAGGAACAAATTCATCAGCAAGCAACCAGACTATATCATCTAGCCTGTTTCTGGCACCACTGTGCTCCCAATCAATCCAGAATACTTCGCCATCGCTTCTTGCAATGGCGTTCCCTGGGCGAGAATCCCATTTAATAAAACGCGGCTTTCTGACAGCCAGCAACTTTTCCAGCGATTTCAGCTCGAGCTCGGGTGTAGGAACTTTGAAAAAACGACCCAGTACTGCCGGTCGATTAAATAATCCAGTAAGCCACTGAGGGGAATCCCCAAGTTTGGATAGCTGCTCATCGAATCCTTGATCGGAGCCAGCGCGTTGAATTCTTGCCAGGCTGTCCAATGCATTATCCAGGTATCGTAAAATGGTTTTATCACTTCTTTTATGAACAGCCTGAGATAAACGAACGCCGGGAATATCTTCCTGAATAAGTAACTTGCGGCCATCACTGCCTAGTAATTTAGGCACGTTTTCGCCAGCTCTCGATAATCCTTTTAGTATCAGTCGCTCAACATCCGCCTTATTTTTTCGTGAACGCGTCGATGCATAAACAGGCGCGCTCTTTTTCAGAATTAATTTTACTGAATCGCGCGAACTCCCTCCCGGGTATTCCATTGAGGCGACACGCCAGCCAATAAGCTTTTCACACTTGCTCGCTAACTCATGATCGAAATCAGATTTTTCTTTTTTACTCGGTTTTTTTTCTGAGCGCTTTGATGATGATTGGGTAGGCATGCCTGCTCTTAAATTGTGTTAATTAATGAGGAACTATTATTATAAGAATTGATTTTGTGACTCATCTGTATGATTAATCATCTCTAAACGCTAAGTTGAAACTTTTAATAATAGGTTTTAAAAAATATTCCAATACAGTTCGCTCACCAGTGATAATCATCACTTCAGCTTGCATACCCTGAAATACAGGAGTGCCATTCATGACCTCAGAAGGGTCCTCCATTAACTCTATTTTTGCCTTGTAATAAGGAAATTGTTTCCCATCAGGTCCGGCATCGAGCAGACTGTCCGCTGAAATAAAAACTACTTTCCCCTTCACTGGTTGAGTTATTCGTTGATTAAAAGCTGTAAAACGAACTTCGGCACCCTGACCAATCTTGACCGTATCCCGGTCTTTTGGATCGATCTGTGCTTCAATAATCAACTTACCTGCCTGAGGCACAATATCCAGCAAAGGTTCTCCGGGTTGTATGATGCCCCCGATCGTATTCACTTGAAGATCCACAATAACGCCTTCTATAGGCGCATGTATAACGGTTCTCTCTAACTTGTCTTTTGTTTTAGCCAGCTTTTCGTCCAGATCAACCAACTGATTACGAACAGCACCCAAATCCAACACTATGCGTTTCGTATTAACCGATTTCAGTTTTAATTTCTCCAGTTTCAGGTTATTGATTTCCTGACGTTTTGACTCTGTCGAATATCGATTCGTCATCTTGTCTGTTTCGTTTGATGCCTTATCACGCTTTAAACGAAACACCTGCTCGCGCGTCACTAATCCCTGCTTTTCAAATTCCAGGTATTCAACCTGTTCCTCGGCGATAATCGAGCCTTTTGCATCCAGAGCTTGCATCTGATTCTCTAAAGACCCAATTACTATCTCAGCCTGGCGCATTTGCTGATCAATACTTTTTAACTGTTCAGAATACAGCTTTCGGCGGATATAAAACGCGTCAACTTCTCCTTGAATTGAATCCCGGACTGATTTATCAATCGTTTCAAGTGTTACACTTTCGGGTAAAACTGGGGCCAAATTATCCTGATCCTTTGATTCAGCCACCAAACCAGCTTCCTTTGTCATGGCAATTAATTTGTGTTTCATCAATAAATTATAATCTGCCCCTGACTGGATATTTTTCAGTACTATTAATTCCTGATTTGCTTCAACCTTGTCACCATCTTTAACAAGGATTTTATGAATAATCCCTCCCTCTAGATGTTGAACTGTTTTTCGATTGCCATCCTTACCTAAAAGTCCTGGTGCGATAGCTGCGCTGGACACGGGAGCATAAGCAGTCCAGGCACCAACGGAACCAAAAAAGACAAAAATAATAAAGTAACCCAACAGAACATATTTGCGAGCAACTTTATTATCTTTTTTACCAAACCCGATATTACTTACGGAGGTTTGGAAAACTGATTCGACCTGACTCATAGGTTAATTCTTTTTGTTTTCAATTTTAACAACGCTAATATCATCAACAACCATGGATTGATTTCGAATAGCCTGAATCTCTTTATCTTTTGAATGGGAGCTAATGGTCCCTTTATCGATTAGCAGCACCCTGTGCGCAATTTCGAGTACTTTCTCCTGATGAGATATAAATATGACTATTGCTCCCCTTTGATGCATCTCATCAACAACCCGGAATAATGCGGTCATTCCATCACTATCGAGATTGGCATCAGGCTCATCCAGTACAATTAATTTTGGTGAATTGAAAATTGCTCTTGCCAGGGCAATTCTCTGACGCTGGCCTCCTGAAAAATAGGCTCCTCCTTCTCCCGTCTCGGTTTTATAACCTTGAGGAAACTGCATTATCATTTCGTGCACACCGGCCAGCCTGGCTGCTTCAATCACCGCCTCATCGTCGATTTCACCCATCCTGGCTATATTCGCTTCAATCGTACCTGAAAATAACTCATTATCCTGAGGCAGATAACCAATCAAAGGGCCAATGTCTTCTTTTTCCCAAAGAGTTAAATTTGTTCCATCAAATTTAACATAACCTGAATCTGGTTCAGCAAGACCTACCAACAATCTGGCTAGTGTCGATTTTCCGACAGCTGTCTTTCCAGTTATTCCCACAATCTCACCTGGGTGAATTTTCAGGGTTAAATTCCGCAAAGTGGCTTTTGAGCGTTTGGGATAAGTATAAGAAATATTTTTGACGCTTAAATATCCTGAAGGTAAGGCTAAGCTTGGGGTTGAATTGAGTTCGGGTGCAAGGTTTACTCGTTTTCCAACATTTTTGAATGCTTTACGACCTTTTACTACAACCTTCCAGGAATTGATTGCCTGATCCATTGGTGCAACTGCTCTGCGCATTAACAACATGCTGGCAATCAAACCTCCAGCAGTTAATTCATGTTTTAAAACCAGATATGCGGCCGTACCGATAACTGCAACTTGCAACATCATTCGAATAAATTTTGCATAGGAAGCAATTCTATTACTACGGGTGGCTAATTGTGACTGTAGTTCGATCTTCCTTTCATGATACTTATCCCAGGTGCCTATCACGTTGCCACGCATCCCCATGGCCTCAATAACGTCAGAGTTGCGTAAAACTGAACTCGAATATCGGCCTGATATTTTTGATGCCTCATCCGCCAGGGATGAAATATTTCGATTACTGAATTCGTTATAGATCGCGATCAAAAGTAGTATCAGCGCCCCTGTCAAAGTAATCATGCCAATGATCGGATGCAATAAAAACAAAACCAACATGAATATTGGCGTCCAGGGCAAATCTAGAATGGGGAATAGAGATGAACCCGAAAAAAGGCGCCGAATCGTTGACAGGTCCCCCAAGCCTTGAGAAGAAGAAGGACTTCCCTGGCTAACAGATCTGACAATAGATCCACTAAGCACGAAACCACCTAACCTCGTAGCCAACCAGCTGCCGATATGTGAAAAAACCAGACGGCGCATAGCTTCAAGAAAAGCCAGAGTTGTTAACGAAGCGAAAACGAGAATGGTAAGAAAAATAAGTGTGTCAACACTCTGACTCGGAATGACTCTGTTAAATATCTGCATCAAGTACAGGGGAACGGCTAGCATTAGTAAATTAATAAAAATGCTGAACATCAAAACAGCAATTATTTTTGTACGCTGTGCTGACAGGCATAAGCGCAAAAAAGACTTGTTATCGGTTGATTTACGCGAAGCCATTTATGCCTCCAATGGCACCCTGATAGTTAAATGCGTATTAAGCAAAAAGTATAGTTGATTTGTAAACGATGTCATCACCCGATAACGAACTCTGTGACAGCAATCAATTCTTTAACAGTGCTTTAACTGCTGGGATAGAAATTTTTCGGAACTGGATCTATTGATATTAAATCGCGTAACCGATCACCTCATTACTAGTCGATTGATCAAACTGGTACGCCATTTGGCTTCGCTGATAGGTTTGCGTTTCGTCGTCTAGTCCTCTCCAGAGAAAGAACCTGTCATTTTTCTATTGTTACGAGGGTAAGGTTGACCGATCTTTTTTACTAAATCGATTATCGTCACTAAAAAAAATGGCCCAGGCAAATTGCCTGAGCCATCTTTTTATAGGTGTAGAATCAGATGACTATTAAGTCACGCAGTTTCATCTCCTACACCATTACATCAACAGACGTGGTAGTCGTCTTCACCAGATCCGCCACCGGAGCCACTGCCAGAACCACTGCCAGAACCACTACCACCGCCGGAACCAGAACCCGAACCTGAGCCGGAACCTGAGCCTGAGCCGGAACCTGCGCCGGAATCTGAGCCTGAGCCGGAACCAGATTTATCTACCCAAACATGGTATTTATTTTGTGGTGTATTTCCGATATTTTCAAAAGTCAGCTGAAGTACAGTTGATTCAATACCCGTTTGCGTCGTATCTTCACCGATATAGTTTAATGTAACCCCGGAATCTTTTAGCTTAAAAGGCATAAACAACCAATATGCATCATTGATCCAGATTCCTTTTCCCCTATTTAAATACCTAGACAGTGAATCCGGATGTGATGATTCACGCCCATTTAGAAATACCCTACCGGTACCATTGTTTATATTGATTAAAATTTTGGTGCTATCCGGATTATGCATTTGAATTCTTACATCACCTTC
>JAIBDK010000279.1 GCA_024679435.1 Gammaproteobacteria bacterium
ATTATTTCCTCTTTTAAAGATTTGGCGTTGAGTTGAAATCAGCTGCGATTATAACGCATGAGTCTGGTTTGGTAATCGACGGGTTTGGTCTTCCAATTGTCGTTACGGTGTCTGTTAGATACCTTACACCGACTTTGCTGGAGGAGTTTTTAAATTCGAAGCCGTTTCGTTTAGATCAAAACGGAGGAATATACTAACGCAGCGCCGCCATAAACTCGGGTCCCTCTTCGGGTTGAAATATTTTTCCCGGATTCATAATTCCCTGTGGATCGAGTATATTTTTAACACTTTTCATAATTTTCATTTTTTGGCTATTCGTGTATTTTTGCAGGCTGTCTCTTTTTTGGTTGCCAATTCCATGTTCTGCGGAGAATGATCCACCGATATCATTCAGACCCTCGTAAACCGCGGCGTTAATTTGTGACTCCAGTTGTGGAGCTTCAATGCCGGATGTGACGGTTAGATGCAGGTTTCCGTCTCCGAGATGGCCGAACAGAAACACTTTCAACTCAGAATCAATGGATGCGATAGTCTCATAGAGTGCTGTGGTGTAATCATCCAGATGGCTCAGTGGTACTGACATGTCGTACCAGAACCCATGGGGATAGGCTTTGTCGCACAGAAACGACTCTTCACGAATTTTCCAGAAATCAGTGGCTTCTCGCTGGTTTTGTGCAATCAATGCGCTGGTAATAGATTCTCGACTCAGCAATTCAGAAAGAACTTCTTCCAAAACATCAACCCCTGCTTTGTTTTCTGCACATGAGATATCAATAATGACAAAAACATCTTTTTCACTATGGGCGAAATCCAGCAGGTTTTCCATGCCCAGTGCCCGGGCGGTTGTATTGGCGTAATCAGGCCACATGATTTCAGCACAGAGCAGAGTGGCTCGGGAGTCATTGCGCAACGATTGAAAAACGGCTGCTGCAGAAACGGCATTTTCACAACTCAGTAACGCAGTGAATCGATTCTTATCCAGAGGAACCAGATTTAATACAACTTTCGTAATTATTCCCAGAGTGCCTTCTGCACCGATTAACAGTTGTTTTATGTCGTAGCCTTCATTGGCTTTGGTCACCTCTTTCATATCGGAAAATATTTCTCCATCAGCAAGGACAGCCTCAAGGCCCAATACCCTGTGCCGGGTAACACCGTAACGAAACGCCTCAGTGCCTCCGGCATTTGTTGAAACCATGCCCCCAATAGTGGCGGTGCCCCGGGCAGCAAGATCAATGCCCACTCCAAAACCATAGGGTTCAATTGCGTCCTGAAGTTGCTGAAGCGTTACCCCGGATTCTACGATGGCTGTTCCTGCGACGAAATCAAGATTAATAATTTGATCGAGTGCGGAGCTCTGGATAATGAGTTGTCCCGGTGACGATTCTGCGGCCCCGGAAATACCGGTTCGTCCTCCTTGTGGGATGATTTGAATACCCCTGGCTTTGCAGAATTTAACAACTTTTGCGACTTCGGCGACAGTCTCAGGTGAGACGACGATTCCGGCATCCAGATTTTTTTCGGTCATTCCGGGATTAAGGGCGTTTAGTGATTCTCCGGTTCTTATTTTTTTGCAATCAACAATATCTTCAAGGTCGCTAATGATGTCGTTTGCATTCATGAAATTATTTTAAGTTATAGATGATTCGTTATTATAACCGCCGTAATCAGCTCGTCAGATTGAAGAACAGAGCGAGCACTGGAAACATATATTCGATGCTAAAAATAAAAAGCGGAATTCGGCCGAAACCGAATTCCGCTACAAAACGTATTCCGAATGAGTGAGACTTATCCGGATTTGTTGTTGTTATAGCGCATCTAGTGCTTGCTTCAGATCAATGATCAGATCGTCTGCCGATTCCAGGCCGGCCGAAAGCCGGACCAGACCATCTGTGATACCGGCGGCCATGCGCTCTTCGCGAGGCATGTCTGCATGGGTCATCGTAACGGAATGGGTAACCAGAGATTCAACTGAACCCAGGTTTTCTGCGAGGCTCCATAATTCCAGTGTGTTCATTAGTTTTTTACCCGATTCAACGCCGCCCTTAACTTCGAACCATAACATGGACCCGTGGCCACTGGCCTGACGGTCGGCGAGTTCTTTTTGCGGGAACGAGTCGAGACCCGGATAGGCGACGCGCTCTACCATACTGTGGGTTTCCAGAAACTCTGCAACCTTGCGTGCGTTAGCGGACTGGGCTTCCAGTCGGGTGCTCATCGTCTTAATACCCTGCAGGGTATAGAACGCCACCATGGGCGACATGTTATTGCCAAGACAGTTGCGGACAAATTTTATGGCATCCAGATGTTCCTGATTATCCGCAGATATAGAGCCGCCAACGGTGACGTTATGCCCTTCCATAAATTTGGTGGTCGAGTGCAGCGTGACGTTCGCACCCAACTCAAGAGGGCGCTGAAAGTAGGGCGTCAAGAAGGTGTTGTCAACAACGTGAGGGATGCCGTGAGCGCGGGCAACTTCAGACACGGCTGCAATATCGGTAAGTTTTAACGTCGGATTTGCCGGCGTTTCGGTAAATATCAGTTTTGTGTTGCTCTTGATCGCCTCCTTAATATTACTGGCATCGGAGGTGTCTACAAACGAAAACTCCACTCCAAATCTGCTCAGGACTTTGGTGGAGATTCTGTGGGTTCCACCATAAACAACGTCAGAAAGAATGCAGTGGTCGCCTGCGTTTAGAAAGGCCATCATTGTTGCGCTGGTTGCGGACATGCCCGTGGCGAAACAGGCGCTACCTGCACCGCCTTCTAGTGCAGTAATTCGGTCTTCAAGAGCGGTCACCGTGGGGTTGCCTGAGCGGCTATAGGAATAGCCTTTTTCCATGTACTGTTCTACAGACTCCTGAACATAAGTTGTAGACTGGTAGATAGGCGTTAAAATTGCGCCTGTAACGGGGTCTGGACGGACGCCAGCATGTACTTCGCGGGTTTTAAAGTCCGGTTGTTTATCGTCGCTCATGATGTTTCCTGATAATCAGTTTTGAGAAAGATTCGAATTCTAGCATCACAATATCTGCCATAAAAGGCGTCCCAGAAGGGTTTATCAATTAGAGATGCTGATACACCGAACAATTTAGTCTTGGAGGATTATCAGCTGAATTCAGGTTCTGTGGAGGGATTATTGTTCTCAAATCATATTATGATCAGTAAGGGTTCGTGCAATTCAGAATTCTGCTGTTAAGGTGCGTTTTGTTTTTTGAAGTAATCTTCAAGGAATTGGTCGAAGGAGATTGAGTCGTTTTTCTCAATCTCGGCTTGTTTTAGATGTGATTCCTGAGCCAGATGTTCGTATTTTGTCTGAGTTGCGGGCGCGATAGTTTCCTTTTTAAATTTCTGTTCAGATATTTCGGAGGCACCCATGGAAAATTCGTAAAAGCTGAGGTCTTCTTTTAGCATTTGGTTGATAATTCTTGCGGATGGGGTGAGGTCGGAGTCGGACACCTTGTTCAACTGTTTTTCCAGGGTCGAAACATAGTTTCCTCCTCCCGTGGTCTGGTCGATCAATTCAGCGACCGGTCGCATGCTCCGCAGCAGCTTTTTCATTTGCTTGCGCGAATTTACGCGGCCGTCAGGGGTGATGATCTCACTTGATTGGTCTCTCCCATTCATTACCATGGTTTTTTGATTTTGTTTGGTGACTACAAATTCTTCCTGAGTCATACTCGGGCTCTCTTCAAACATGCAATACAGCAGAAATGTGTCAAAGAAACGTATACAGTCTGCATGTATACCGATTGGCTCAAACGGATTTAAGTCAATACTGCGTACTTCTATATACTGAACCCCTCTTTCACCGAGAGCCCGAGAAGGGCTTTCACCGGAATCGGCGATTCGTTTCGGGCGGATTGCGGAATAGAACTCATTTTCTATCTGCAGCAAATTTGGATTCAACTGCTGATACTCACCGTCTACCTTTACACCTATGTCTTCATAGGCCGGATGAGGGGTTTGAATGGCCTTGCGCAGCGATTGAACAAACGGGTCGACACCGTTGTAGCAAATCTCGATGTCACTTTGGGCTTCATTAC
>JAIBDK010000280.1 GCA_024679435.1 Gammaproteobacteria bacterium
AGAGGGACTTCGTCCGGCGTACCGTGGATGTAGATATAGCGACGCATAGTATCTACATTCTTCAGCCGATTAAACCCGGGTTCACAACCACTCAACCAAAGTATTCGGGTTAGTATCCAGTCTCGATCCGGCTCGGCTTCGCGCATTCCATTTTGATATATTTCGCCAGTTGGGCGTCGGCCTCGAAAAACAGTGTTTACCGGTTTGCCATCTCCTATTTTAGCTCGAATGACGTGTCTGCCCGCGGGGGTGCAATTGCTGTTCATTAATTGACCGACGCCATTGGCGGCACTAGAGATTGAATAACGAAGAAGGCATTTGCCTTCCGGACTGTAGACTTCCAGCGATTGCTCACCAATACTGATATTGATTTTCAGGGGGGAGGTCATTCGCTGAGATGTCTGCTGTTGTAATCAATGAGATGTTGGATAAGTTGTTCACAAGATTCTTCGATCATATCAAGGACCAGATCGAAGCCGTGGTCGCCTCCATAATAGGGATCCGGGACTTCGGTATCACTGAATCGCTCGCTGTATTCCAGCAATAGCCGTATCTTGTGACCATGTTGTTCTCCGGCCAGATGGCGCATTCGTGATTGATTTTCGTGATCCATGACAATGATCAGATCATAGAATTCCAGGTCTTCTGCGATGACCTGTCGGGCCCGTAATCCGGAGATATCAATACCTCTTTGGCTTGCAGCATGCTGGGCTCGTTTGTCGGGTGCCGATCCGGTATGCCATCCCTCGGTTCCAGCTGAATCTGCCTGAATTTCTTGGTGTAGATTGCGATCACTAAGTATTTTACGAAATACCCCTTCGGCGCTGGGAGAACGGCATATATTGCCCATGCATATAAAGAGAATTTTCTGTGAATTCATAATCATTAGTCGGCTATTTTCTTGTCACCTTGATAACCGTGGGTTCGTTATGTATCTGGCGCAGAATATTTGCCAGATGATCACGGTTTGCAACTTCTATTCCGAATGTCATCTCAGATGAGGTGTGGTGGTGCGGATCCACACTTACATTATTTATGTTGGAATTGTGTTCGGCGATTATATTACTGACGGTAGCGAGGACTCCGGGTTCGTTCCGGGTCTGGACATTCACTTCAACCTGGAAATTTCCCTTGGTTTCTTCCGACCAGTTAAGGTGAAAGTAGTTGTCAGGGTGGCGCATGATATTTTTACTGTTTGCGCAATTAGAGCGATGAACGACTAGCCCGCGGCCACTGGTAGTGGTTCCGATAATGTGGTCCCCGGGAATTGGATGACAGCAATTGGCATAGTTAATAAGCAGACGTTCTGTGCCTTCGATGGTCAGGGCCGAACGGTTATGATCTGTTTTGTCCGGTCTGGTCGAAGACTCGGCGATCATCTGTTTGGCAACAAGCGTGGGGAGTCTGCGGCCAAAGCCGATATCTATCAACAACTGTTCCCAGTCGGTGAGTTTCAGGTGCTTAAGTAGATTTACCTTGTGCTCGCTTGGAATTCGAACACGTCGATAACCCTGATTACTCAGGGCGGTCCGAAGTAGCTTCCTACCTAACTTGAGTGATTCTTTGTCTTTTTGCTGATTCAGATAATTACGAATGGATGCCCGGGCCTTTGATGTTACGGCATAGTCTAGCCACGATGGAATGGGTCTGGCTTTTCGTGATGTTTTGACTTCGACGTGATCGCCGTTGGATAACGTATCATGGAGAGGAACGCTGAATTCGTTTATCAGCGCTCCGATACAATGATCGCCGACATCAGAATGCACGGCGTAGGCAAAATCGAGGGCGGTTGAGCCTCGTGGCAAACGTTTGATATCTCCTTTTGGAGTAAACACATAGACCTCATCGGGGAACAGGTCTGCCTTGAGGTGCTCAAGATACTCTCCGGAATCTGAGGACATATTCTGAGCTTCGAGGAAGCTGTTTAACCACTGCTGAGCAAGTTGCTGCGGTGCATGTTCACCGGTCGTTTCAGTTTTATATAGCCAGTGCGAAGCAACACCTTTTTCTGCAGTTCGATGCATTGACTTACTTCTTATTTGTATCTCTACCTGTTGTCCAAAAGGACCAACTACAATGGTATGGAGTGATTGATAGCCATTTACTTTGGGTATGGCTATGTAGTCCTTGAAACTTTCAGGGCGCGGTTTGAAGAGTTGATGAATGATTCCTAGCGCTTGATAGCAGTCGGGTCGCTTATCAGTGATTACCCTAATTGCATTGATATCCTTGACGTCTTTCAATAGCAGTTTTTTACGCTGCATTTTCCGATAAATATTGTAAACATTCTTTTCTCGTCCGTAAACTTCAGCCACTAGCCCGTTGGCGGCAAGTTTTTCACTGATCTTTTTGCAGACTTCGCTGATTATTGGTTTGCGCCCCCGTTTTGAAGCCCTGATCCGTTTTTCGATCGCATCATAACGTTTGGGATACAAATTCAGCAGGCTCAGATCCTCCAGTTTTTGGGCCAGTTCGCGCATTCCCAGGCGATTTGCCATGGGAGCATAAATTTCCAGCGTCTGTCTGGCTATGCGCCGCCTGCGGTCATTGTCCAGAGATTCAAGGGTATGCATGTTATGCATCCGGTCGGCGAGCTTGATTATGATGACCCGGATGTCCTTGGCCATGGCCATAAACATCTTTCTGAATGATGCTGCTTCGGCATGTTCCCTGGATTCTTGTTCCAGTTGACTGACTTTGCTCACTCCATCCACAAGAATGGCAACGTCTTCACCAAAGCTATTCGCCAGTTCCTTAAGTGTGGTGTCAGTGTCCTCTACGACATCATGAAGAATGGCCGCAATGATCGTGCGGCTATCCATACGCATCTCACCGAGAATCCGGGCCACGGCAATGGGATGGTAAATATAGTCTTCACCACTTTTGCGTTTCTGGCCTTTATGGGCTTCGGCTCCATAGATTGTGGCACTATAAATATCAAATATAGCACTTTCGTCCAGATAGCTTTCCAGAGTCCCGCCCAGCTCACTGACCAGGGTTTCATTGTCCGGGATCGCAGAGAAACTCTGCGGCCCCAGAAGATCACTCAGGTTTTTCTTCCACCTCTGAGTCAGCGCCAGCTTGGTCGCCATCAGAGCCCTCGAGCATTGCTTGTCTTATTGCTTCTTCCACCGCAGCGTCATCCATCTCGATCATTTCGCCGTCATCATCGAACTCAAGCCCTGGAAGTGTGACTTCCTCTTCAAGAATAGAAGGACCGACAAGTCCTTCAGCAATTTCTCGAAGGGCAATTACGGTGGGTTTGTCGTTGTCTGGCTCGACCATAGGCTCGGCGCCAAGAATTAGCTGCCGCGCGCGTTTGGTGGCCACCAGTACTAGCTGGAAGCGATTGTCTACGTGATCAAGGCAGTCTGTAACTGTAATACGTGCCATTATAAAAACCTCTAATATAAATTAATGTTTAGTGCGTCCTATGGATCCAAGTTTTTCTAAAACTCTCTCCAGTTTATCTGCAGTGTTCTCGAAATCATCGTTAGTAATGATGATATCAAACTCGTCTTTGTGGCTCATTTCATTCGCCGCGTCCTGCATTCGCCGGGCGATTACTTCTTCACTGTCCTGACGACGTTCACGAAGTCGTTTTTCCAGGGCCTCTGTGGAGGGTGGCATGACGAAAACAGAGATCGCATCAGGATATTTTTGACGAACATTTCGAGCTCCCTGCCAGTCAATGTCCAGAATAGCATGCTTGCCCCGGGAAATCAGGTTTTCCATGGCTTTAATCGACGTGCCGTAGTAATTATCAAAAACCCGTGCATATTCTATGAAGTCGCCTCTTTCAATCATCGTCTCAAAACTAATCTTATTGACAAAATAGTAGTGTACCCCGTCTGTTTCCCCCGGCCGTTGCGCCCGAGTAGTATGAGATACGGTGATTTCTACATCATCTCTGCGCGCTACCAGTGCTCGAGCAAGACTTGTCTTACCACCTCCAGAAGGTGCGGAAAGGACCAGAATGCCGGGTTTCATTGTGCTTGCCATTACGGTTATTTAAAGGACTGAAGACAATGGGTGACGTG
>JAIBDK010000466.1 GCA_024679435.1 Gammaproteobacteria bacterium
ATAACGTTGGGATGGTTTATTTGGGACAGCGCATGCGCTTCTGCAAAAAACTGTTGCATACCAACCTGGAAAGCCCGCGTTTTCTTTTCACTTATGGGCTCGATTTGATCGTTTGATATCCGTCTTGACAGCTGATTGGGAAAATATTCTTTTAACACGATGCTTTGATTGTTTACCGTATCAAAACATCGATAAACAATACTAAACCCGCCGCCACCAATAACACCTTCAACCAAATATTGATCGACAGTGGTGCCGGACTTTAATGGCAACCGTTTAATAACAACATTTCCACCCTTCGCAGTGGTTTTTTGGTTGTTCCTCTTGACAATTTTGCTTTTATTGAAAATTCCCATACTCTGTAATAGTCGTTGTGGGTCAACAGTAAAACGCTGGTTTGAATATCAAAAAACAGAAATACCCACCATTCCCGCGCGCCCATCTCGCACGACAAGACCATTTTTAATTGCTTGGTTATCGCCATTTTTGCACTGAACCCCCAAATCTGTCCATCAGACAATGACACACGGTCAAGTATTCGGCAAATAATGATTTTTTTCAAGGTTTTCCGCAATATAACCGAAGTTTTTGTTGAATACCAATTGCAGGCGCAATCATGACTGAATAAAATCGGGACCCCTTACTTCCAAGCCTGCTAACGAATTTCCCGCAGGCCTAACTTCAAGATTCCTTCAGGCCACGACTATGACTGTTAGTATGACCGCTTTTGCCCGTTCCGAGGATGCTCTGGAAGACTGCCTGCTAGTTTGGGAAATCCGAACAGTGAACCACAGGTATCTGGATATTAATCTAAAATTACCGGATGAAATCAGGCAACTGGATACCCGTATTCGCCAGCTTATTTCCAGCACGTTGAATCGGGGGCGTGTTGACGCTCACCTCAAACTTGAAAAAGCTACCCGCTCCGCTGAATCACTATCCATTGATCACGCATTGGCGTCTGATGTTGCCGCTATCCTCCACAAAATCCAAAATGATAATCCTGGCATCCGCGAAGCATCCAGTATCGACGTAATGCGGTGGCCTGGAGTCATTCAGGAAAGCCAAACAAATCTGGATGAATTGCATGATAAAACCCTGAGAGCACTCCAGAGCGCCTTGAAAGACCTGGTGAAAGATCGCAAAAGAGAAGGTCAGCGTCTCGGTGAGATTATTCTGGAAAAAGTCAGCCAATGCGAAACGATCCGATCCGAATTTCTCATCAGTATTCCGGAAATTCAGGAAAAAACTCGTGCCAAATGGCAAAAGCGAATTGACGAAATCACCACCAACGTCGATCCTGAACGAGTCGCCCAGGAAATCGCACTGCTGTTGACGCGGAGCGATGTAATCGAGGAGCTTGATCGACTGGAAACCCATCTTGCAGAAACCCGAAAATTACTCAGTGGGAGCAAACCAAAAGGCAGAAGCCTCGATTTTCTGATGCAGGAACTAAATCGGGAAGCCAATACGCTGGGGTCAAAATCTATCGATGACCGCATGACAAATGCATCCATCGATCTCAAGGTTTTGATTGATCAAATACGGGAACAGGTTCAGAACATTGAGTAAAAATTATCATTCGATAGTTTCAGCAATTCTCATGAAAAAGATAATCGCACGTCACCCATTGTCTTCAGTCCTTTAAATAACCGTAATGGCAAGCACAATGAAACCCGGCATTCTGGTCCTTTCCGCACCTTCTGGAGGTGGTAAGACAAGTCTTGCTCGAGCACTAGTAGCGCGCAGAGATGATGTGGAAATCACCGTATCTCATACTACTCGGGCGCAGCGGCCGGGGGAAACAGACGGGATACACTACTATTTTGTCAATAAGATTAGTTTTGAGACGATGATTGAAAA
>JAIBDK010000382.1 GCA_024679435.1 Gammaproteobacteria bacterium
ATTTCATTCCCCAGGTCATTCACTTCGGCGCTGGCTTTTTCTGCTTCGAAATCGTGGTAAGCCAACGACCACTTACCTTTCCAAAGCTTCCCGCTGACGCTAATTGACAGGTCAACCAATCCCTCATCGGGGGTGGTCAGGAACCGGTCCGCCCAGCCGTTAAATTTATGTAATGTTGCAAGAGGTGTGGAAAACCCGAAGTTGCCATTGTCCGATCCCAGCACTTCGTAACCCAGAATTGTAGTGACTCCTGCATATTCAATACCGCCACTGAGGAGATAGTAGTCGGCCTCGAAATCAGGATTGCCGATCTCCAAATTGTTCTGAGTGGCATACTCGAGGACGTAATGGTAGGATATTTTTGCTGAGGGCCGGGCACCTTCGAACCGTATACCATACGTATCGAAACTTTTCTCTGTTGTGGTATCTTCTTCAAGCAGGTAGGAGTAACCGATGATTTTGCCGGCAGAAGTTTTATAGCCGATGTTCAGCAGGTGATCCCTGGAATCCACATCCCGTTCCTCTGCGAAGATACGGTTCCGTTTATCGATATAGCTGTAGCCCACCATCAGTTCCTCGGCAAGAGTGCCGGAGAACCTAAATGCATCGAAAGTTTGCCTGTCCTGCCGCCATCCGACATGACCGACAAAGCGCTGGTTATCGTGGGTGATGACCTGGCGACCCAGCTTGGAATCCAGGGACTCTGATGCATACCTGAAGTAAAGCTGATCGAGTTCAGTCGTTTCCGGGTCCGCTATCACCGAATAATCGGGGTTTGAACCCAAGCCATCGTTATAGTCATCGATGCCCCCTAACACCCGGGAGTCCTCGAATTCGATGAGTCCTGAAAACCCCGAAAAAGAGCCCGTCATGTATCCCAGACGGGAACGCAGGGTCAGGGCTTCGGCATCTTTCAGGTCGTTGTCCTGTTCAACTGACTCGAAGCGCAGTCTCAAGTCACCGTAAGCCTTTCCATCGTCAACGATGTTGGAGGCATCCTCCGCGAACGCTGCCGGGGACAAGGTAGATGCCAGACCTGCCAGGCAAATTAAATATGGAGTCGATAGCCGCATTGTTGTTCCTGTTATTGTACTGTCGTGTTGTTGACAGTACGTGCTTTTCCACTTCGCATTGTGACATCGATCAAATTTTTCGTGATTGATAGCTCAGGGGGGAAGCGCGGTGGTTAAACCTGCTGGAATTCGGCTAGCGGCAGGTCCATTGTGCGTCATTCAGGGATGCTGAATAAAAAACCGCTTACAACTCTCTGTGAACAAAAGTGAACAAATATAAGCGGATGAAGTAGTCCATCAAAAAAAGAAGTAAGTTATTAAAACAGGGCTAGAATATATGCCGAGGGTTTTCCAATTGCCGATCAGTATGTACTTGTTGTCCTAACCGGTCGTTCGCAGTGGTTTTGCTACTACAAATACCTCTATTCCTGTCAGTTACGATACTAATTTTGTTTTTGTAGTTCTACCAGTTCTTTGAGTAAAGCCTCAATATTAGCCAGTCGCTGCTCCATCCTTTCCATATGAGCTTTTTTCATTTCTTGTTTTTTTTCCCTTTGTTCTTTTTTCATTCCATGGCTTTTATGACCAGCATATGTACCCTGATTCATGGTTCCGTGACCCATCATTGGCATCACGCCGGGTTGAATCATGATTGTTACTGGCGATACTCCAGAACGTATCATGTGATCACCCATCATCCCTTCATGCATCTTTTCTTTCCCGTGCATCATTCCAGATTTACCTGCATTCGTATCCATGCACGATGAAGAGCCCGTTGATTCCTCGTTTTCGGTACTGCTCGTGTATCCGGGAGAAGCCATGACAAGCGTGAATCCAGTTACGATAGCCAAATGTATAATTTTCATAATTTAGTACTCCAAATTGTGATTAGTTTCTCTCTCATCCATTGTCATTTTCGGATTTTCCTTATAAAACAATGTACACGAAGTTTCCTAAAGGTGCATACATTTCTGCATTTGCAAACGCATCTCTTACGCAATCTGGCTCAGAAATTGCCTCTCTAACCGACTCTTCAAACCCTCCCGAAAGGTCCCGCCCCATTTTAAGGTTCGTTGAATAACCTGAGCCAGCAACCGCATAACCGCTTTGTCTTTTACGATCCGTTCCAGTTGTTTCAGTAACAGACTGTGGACGATAGGGTCCTAACAACCTTTGATCGCGTATTTTAATGAAAAGCTAGACTTGACCTGATGTCATATTTGGTCAGTCAGATTCGAGAATTTGCGCCAGAGCGTCGAAACTAACCGGCCAAAAGCTTTTCAGAAAAGCGATTGCATTAGCCTCTTCGGTTTCATGACGCTTTCCATTCTGATCGAGAAGTGGACCCATGGTATAGCGAACTTCGGTACCCGTTTCGGTCGGCGTTAATGCATAGGTTTCATGCATAGCCAGATTATCGTTGCCGGGATCTTTCATCAGGGTGGAGAAATAGTCAAAAGGTTCCCAGTCGGTTACCGAGTACCTGAAGTCCGCCGCTTCATGCGCGCAATGATAACCGGAACCTGGCCCGATTCGACCGGCGGGGTTTTCCACGCTGACTGATATCATGCTCTGCATCCACTGCTGTTTTATATTAGGCGCTACCAGAGCCTCCCATACCACTGCCGGTGGTGCTTCAAATATCACACGGTGGGTATAAACGCCGTCAGATTCCTCCATAAACTGTCGTTCCTGACGAGCGCGAAACTGATCCCATGCCTTGGCCAGATCATACACATGCATGCTAACTTCGCCAAAGTGCTCAATGTCCTGGGCATAAGGCGCTAATTCGGCATCAATTTCCATGGCTGTGACTGCAGCATCACTGAACAGCGCGTAGCTGTTGATTCCGGTGGCCTGTTTGACCTCGGTTTTTGCCATGCGGTGGATCAGAATGACGTCACTGCCAGAGATGTCATTCATCGGCCCAACCTGAATTTCATCGAAAGCACCGTAATGGGCAAGAATCTTAAGATC
>JAIBDK010000425.1 GCA_024679435.1 Gammaproteobacteria bacterium
AATTAGCTTCATGATCCAGATAGGCTGCCCGGTAACTTGGATCGTTTGCCAATGCCATTTCATAAATTTCCCAAAGGTTAGAAGCTCGGGCGGGGCTGGAAACAGTGGCAGCAGACAGGGTAATTGAAAAAATTGCAAAAAAAGATGTTAATAACGGGAGTTTCATTATGCAGACCTAAAATATAAAGGTAGTGTTCTCAACGATATTTCTCAATCGAGGTACACTGGTTTCAAACAATGTTTTCACGTTTCCATCGGCGTTCAGGATCACTGCCTGCATGGCGGGGTTAGAACCTTGAACACCGACAATGCAGCCATCGCCAGAGATAAGCTCTGCAAACACAGGCTGGATGTCAGGAACAGATCCTGTAATCAGAACGGCATCAAATTTTTCGGTTGCGTTATTAATGTAGTCAAAACAATCGGACTCGACCACAAGAGTGTTCTGGAATCCAGCCATTGCCAGATTGCGCCTGGCTTCACCAGCCAATGTTGGGCTAATTTCGATGCTTGTTACATGATCGCAGATCACCGCCAGCAATGCGGTCAAATAGCCGGTACCACTGCCAATTTCAAGCACTCTACTCGAATGCTTCAACCCCATAGCTTCAATCATTCGTGCGCCGACTTTTGGTTCAAGCATGACTTCGTTATCGGCAATGGCAATCTGAATATCCGCGAATGCAAGATCCCTGTCGTTCCTGGGGACAAAGTCTTCGCGATGAACTTCATTGAGTGCGTTGAGGGTTTGCATTTCAAGGACGTTCCAGGGCCGAATTTGCTGCTCAATCATATTGGCGCGGGCGGTTTCGTAATTCATTGTTAGATTCGTTTAATCGTCGATTTTCTCAGGTAGTTCTGTATCTTATCAAAATTACCCATTCAAGCAGCAAAGTAATTTGTTTTTTGAAAGGGATATTCGCGTTATTTTCGGGGTTAATTTTTTAATCCTGATTAATTCTAAAAGTCTAAAAGGCGTCCATCGTTTATAATAGAAGTCGGTTTTTAATGACAACCTTTTACAGGTTCAATTCTTTTAAAAAATGCTATCCCCTGATTTTTATTCCGATTACTTGCGGTCAATTTTGAATTCCAGAGTCTACGAAGTAGCGCGGGAAACATCGTTGGAGTCGGCTGAATTGCTCTCCTCTCGTCTTGGGCATAAGGTTATGTTGAAACGAGAAGACACGCAACCGGGGTTTTGCTACAAGATTCGCGGTGCCTATAACAAGATGGCAGGTTTAACTCGTGCCGATCTTGGTCGTGGAGTGGTGGTAGCTTCGGCAGGTAATCACGCGCTGGGTGTAGCGATGAGCGCTAACAAATTGGGCTCTTCAGCGCTTATAGTCATGCCTGAAACGACTCCCTCTATAAAGGTTGATGCGGTCAAGCGCTGGGGTGCTCGAGTCAAGCTTGTGGGTGATAGTTATCAGGACGCATTTCAGTATGCAGACGAGATTTGCAAAAAACAGGGCAAGGTCTTTATCAGTCCTTTCGATGATCCGGCGATTATCGCCGGTCAGGGGACCGTGGCCCTTGAGATACTAAAGCAAAATCCCGGCTCGCTTGATGCGGTGTTTGTCCCCGTTGGAGGAGGAGGGCTAATAGCGGGGCTGGCGATTTATATCAAGCAGGTCCGGCCGGAAGTTAAAATTATTGGGGTTGAGCCCTATGAATCTGATGCTTTGTTTCGATCATTGAAAGCGGGTCGCCGGGTACGATTGTCTAAAGTAGGGATATTTGCTGACGGCGTCGCGGTTAAGCAGGTAGGCAAGGAGAATTTCCGGATTTGCCGGGAATGTGTTGATGAGGTTGTGCGTGTTTCAACAGATGAGATCTGTGCAGCAATCAAGGATGTCTGTGAAGACACCCGAACCATATTGGAGCCATCCGGCGCATTGAGTGTGGCCGGTATCAAGCGCTGGCTAAAAGATAACCGGAAAAATACTGTCGGAGCAGATGGTAAAAATCTGGATTCAAAGACTCTTGTGGCCGTCACTACCGGCGCAAATATGAATTTTGATCGGCTACGGCACGTGTCCGAGCGGGCAGAAATTGGTGAGAAGCGGGAGGCCATTATCGCTGTTACCATTCCCGAGGCAAGAGGAAGTTTTCGGCGATTTTATCGAACCCTTGGGAAGCGGAATATTTCTGAGTTTAATTACCGGTTCTCCGGTGAGGGTGAAGCACATATATTTGTCGGCATCCAGATTAACAACGTGTCTGAAGTTCAGGCGTTGATTGATAAGCTGGCCGGGATCGGCATTTCGTGTATTGATCTCACTGACAATGAGGTGGCAAAGATTCATGCCCGATATATGGTGGGTGGGCGTGTACCTGAACTTGATAGCGAGAGAATATTTACGTTTGAGTTTCCCGAGCGACCCGGAGCGCTGGGGAATTTCCTTGACCAGATAGGAAGCACGTGGAACATTACACTTTTTCA